>JAANWY010000203.1 GCA_018263655.1 Anaerolineales bacterium
CTTGTTGAGGGTAAGGCTTCCAACAAGTTGGAACGTCCAATACCCTCAGTTCAGTAACAGCGACAGATACCTTGTGCCCACCCCAATTCCTCGCGACTATCTTGACATTGTTAGATTTGGAAACGGGCTCGGTCAGGAGACCTTCGCCCAGGCAGACAATTGCCCCGCCACCCCATCCTGTCTGGCAGGCATTGAGGGGCGGGGCAACGATTGTCACTCGATAAGACAGGTCAATAACCGCTGTGATACGGTGACACTGACTTCAGGTGGAGAGAACCCTTGCGAAGGTTGCGCACAACCCTGGCAATGAGCCGATTTTCGAAAGGCGAAGGCTCTCTTGCCTGAAAGCTATTGCCAAACCGTAACCATTCAGGTAGTGGGACCCTTGCGAAGGTTTGCCACTCGCATTCGGGTCGAGGTGCCCCTCACCAGTCGAAAATCGGCCTCTTGCCACGGCTACTCTCAACCTTCGCAAGGGGGGCCGTTACCGGTTCTTGAGCAGGACCGGCAGCCGGAAGCTGTATGGTACCACTCGCGTTGTGGCTTCCAGACTCACCGTCGTGCCCAGGCCGTCGTCCAGGCGGGCCACGTTGGTCACTGAGCCGGCATCGCCCGTGGCCAAGACAGAGAAGCTGATCTTGGCAATACCTCGGGCCGGCACCGTCCCGCTCCAGGCGAGGGTGCCTGTGTCGGCATCGAAGGACACACCTTCACCGTAGCTGGCCTCGGCCGAGCCCGCCACATACGCCATGTCAGCCGGCAGTCGGTCTGTGAAGGTGACGCTGGCCGGCGCGTGCCCGCTGTTGACGATGCTCACGTGGTACGCCAGTGCGTCGCCGCGCGCGACCATCGGCCAAGCTTGCTTTGTGGAGCGGCTCAGGTCCGGGGCGAGCACCTGTACCTCGGTGGAGCGGGTGAGCGCCGGATGTAGGCCGTCGTCGATCGTGGCGCTATTCGAGATGGTGGTACCGTCCGCCAGTGGTGGCACCACGTCCACGCTGTACTCGAACGTGATCTCGTCGCCGGCCGGCACGCTGCCCGTCCACCGGATTTCGCGCTGAGCGGCGTGGTAGGTGGCGCCGCCGGTAGCGCTCCCCTCGACGTAGGCCAGGCCCGCCGGCAGCGGATTCACGATGACGGCGCCGGCGGCATCGGCCGTGCCAGCGTTGGGAATGACGAGCTGGTAGGTGAGGTGTCCGCCAGGTGACACTTCGCCGGCGCTCGCGTGCATGGCGGCGCCGGAGAGGTCGATGGTGTTCACAACTGTCTTGGCTTCGCGTTCGATGTCGTTGCCCAGCCTATCCTTAATCACCGCCGTATTCACCAGCGTGGTCTCCAGCGGCACCTCGTCAGCGATCCGCGCCTGGAATTCGATCTGTTCGGTCCCCGTTGGCGGCGCAACGCGCACGGCCATTTCGTCCTCCACGTAGGGCTCGTCGTGGGCTATCGTGATGCCCTCCGTGCCGTCGGCGTTCTGTATCCCGACGGTTGCCTCATCGATGCGACCCTCATCCACATCCTTGTACTGGAACCGCAGCGTGCCATCGGATTGAAGGATGGCCTGGAAAGTGTACGGGCCACCTCGCGCCAGGTGCGGGATGTCGGTCCACGAAACCACCAAGGTGCCTGCGCCGTCCGTCCAGTAGTAGATCTCGCCAGCGGACCGGGGGTCGAGATCGTCCCAGAAGACCGCGACGAGGTTCCCGGGCGCCTGCCCGACATCCGGTTCGGGTAGGCGCCGGTTGCTGAAGTACCTCTCTGTGGCTGGGTTGAACGTCAGGAAGCCGTTGCTGCTCACGTAGAACTCGTTGACGTTCTGCTCGAAGAAGGGGAAGCTGAACCCGATCGAGAAGGGGCCGGCGATGGTGTCGTCACCGAGTGCCTGTAGGTCACTCACCGGTACGCCCAGCGTCTCGGCTCGATCGTCCCAGTCGAAGGCCGGCCCGGCGGGGCTCTCGCTGTCGTCCCAGGCGTACCCCTCGCCGCGCGCCGGCAACGCGCCATTCCAGCGTATCGCGTTCTCTGCCGGGTCGAAGGTTGCATTCGTGCTCAAACTGTCGGGCAACAGGGTCAGGCCTTCGGGCAGGCGATCGATCAAGCTGACGTCGGGCGCCTCGACGGAGCTGTTGTTCGCAACCCAGATGGTGTAAGTCAGTACGTCGCCCGACCGCGCTTGACGGTGGTCGACCAACTTCGTTGACCGCGACAAGTCTGCGCTGACAACCTGGGTCGTGGCAACGAGATCGAAGGGCGCTGTGACACCATCGTCCAGGGTAGCGGTGTTCGTGATTGTCGTTCCAATTTCCACATCTGGATTCGCTGTGACGGCGAAGGTGAGGGTGTGACCTTGGAAGGGGGGTACTTCACCCGTCCACTGGATCGTGTCGGATACCTCGTCGTAGGTGGCGCCGCCTGTCACGCTGTCTGGCTGGTACTGGACGCCAGCCGGGACGGGATCGGATAGCGTCACGTTGGCCGGCAGCCGGCCGGTGTTGCTGATCGTCAACGTGTAGGTGAGGGCGCCGCCCGGCAGAACAACTTTCGGTGCGAGCTTGCGCGAGCTTCTTAGCTCGGTGATGTTGGTTCGAGATGTCGTGGTGAGGGCGAACACCTGGCCGTGCCCATCGTCGACCTGCGCTGTGTTGGTGATCACGCTGCCCGAAGCAACGTCTTCATTGACTCTGACCGCGAACGTAACGACCGGCGGCGGGGCAGCCGGCTGGGGCGGCTGGAGGAGAATGGCTAGTTCTTCGTGCACGTATTCCTCATTGTGCGCAATCTGCACGCCGGCGCTCCCGTCGCTGTTCTGGATCCCGACGGTAGCGCTCGTCGTTTCGGCGCCGAGCTCCCGGTACTGGAATACGATGTCCCCGTCGGCGTGGAGAATGGCCTGGAACGTGTATCCCTCGCTGCCTCCGAAGTGTGGCACGTCGACCCAACTCACCACCAGTGTGTCTGTGTTGTTAGTCCAGGCGTACACGGTCCCCTGGCTTGTCAGCGTGAGATCGTCCCAGAAGGGGGCGACCAGGTTACCGGGTGCATCCTCAGAGGGGAGGGGGTCGTTACTGAACGGTGCATCGGTGCTGGTGAAGCTCAGGAAGCCGTTAGACGAGACGCGGAAAGACGTAAACTCGCCGTCGAAGAAGGGGAGTGCGAACCCGATCGGGATCTCTTCAGATGTTGTGTCGTCCCCCATGCCGGCCACCGGTTGTCCCTGTTCCTCAGCGCGGCTATCCCAGGCGAAGGCGGGGCCGCCCTCGGCATCACTATCGGCCCACGTGTACGGTGCTGTCTTTGGTGCGGCTACGGGGACATCGCCCGACCACTGGATCTCTTGAGTGTCAGGATCGTATGCGGCGCCGCCGGTCACGCTGCCATCGACGTAGTGTGTGCTGTCCGGAATCGGATCGATGAGGCTCGTACCCGTGGCGGTGACCCTGGGGCTCGCATTGAGAAGCCGGAGCGTATAGGTCATCGTTTCGCCGGCCGACACGAGGGCCTTGTCGACCTTCTTGGTTGACGCCGACAGGTCAGGCCCGAGTATCTGTGTGGACGCCGCGGCTGTGAGCTGCAAATCGTGGCTCTCAGCCACGTTGGTCACAGTCGAGCCGCCGGCCAGATCGTCGGCCAAATCGGCTTGGAAAGTGATGATCGCGCGCTCCCGAGGCGGGATGCTGCCGGACCACTCGATAGTTCGGCGATCGCGGTTGTACACCGCACCGCCGGTTGCCGAATTGAGTACGAACTTGATGTCCTCGGGTAGCGGATCGGCGATTGTTACACCATCCAGCGGGATACCAACGCCGTTCTGGAGTGTGATAGTGTATGTCAAGCGTGTACCAGGCGCAGCCAGGGGCAGGTCAACAGATTTTGTGAGAACCGGTTGGCTGAGCCAGTCGTACGCGTGCGCCATTGTATCGGCGAGCTGCTCTCGCGGCCCGGTGGTGTCCGCAGCGAAGCTGAGGTAGACGATGCGGTAGTTGTCGTCTTGCACCTTGATGCCGGCGCCAGCGCCGTCGTCGTACTCGAAGATGGTGTGTGCCAGCTCGTCTGCCGGCTCGATCTCGTCTGGCGAGAACCAACCGGGCTGCGTCGACCGCTTGTAGGCGAAGTCGGTATCGAATTCGAGATGCACACCAGACATGATTTCATCGGGCGCGCCGGTGATGGAGCTGCTGCGCGGCGCGCTGTTGTCGGCAAATTCGGCATGGAGGAACCGCCCGAAGTACGGCAGCGCCGACACAGATGGGTTACCGCCGCCATCCAACCACGCGATGTCCTGGCCGGTCAACAGAAGGCGCCCCCCCTGCTCGAGGTAACCCGTCAGCGCGTCCACTGTGGCGGTGTCTTCGCGTTCCTGGTCGATGACGCCGGGTGAGCTCCAGGGGTGGGCCCACACGACGACATCGTAGGCGGACAGGTCGGTTGCGGTGGGGGTGTTCTCCGTTGACGTGATAGGGCGCGTGTCGAACGGAATGCCGGCCTTTTCCAGCGCGATGGTGTAGTACGGGTCGACGTTGTCATTCCAGTGGTCGGCGTTGACGAACAGGGTCGAGGGCGCCGGAGTGAGAATGAAGGGTTGATTCGTACGCTCGCCAACAACGATGGTGACCTGTGCTGTCTTTGCTCGGTAGCCGGGCGGCGCGACGTGTAGCGTGTATGTGCCGGCTGGCAGGTCGAGACGATAAGAGCCTTTACGGTCTGTCTGAACGGTGACGGGTGTATCGAGCACCTCAATGGTAGATTGTATGGGGGTGCCGTCGGCTGTCTTGACTCCGCCGACGACGGTGCCTGTGGGCGACGCGTTTACCACAACGAGCACGAGCGTCAGGAAGCCGGCCACGACCTCGATGCCCGAGAGCGTCCGGGGGGCGTATCCAAAGGCATCGACCTCGATTGAGTAGCGGCCTTTGGGCACGGCAACGGAGTATTCGCCCTCGCTCGTGCTCGTTGTGGTAAACGCGTCGTCGGGGTTCGTCAGTGATGCGCCAGCGATCGTCGCGTCTGCGATGGGGGCGCCGGTCTCGCTGTCGCGTAGGAAGCCGTAGAGCTTGCCGGCCGTCATGGCCCACAGCGTCGCCCGATAGGTGTCGATGCGACCGGCGCCGGCCACGCTATCGGGACCTGGCGCCTCGATATCGACGGCTGTGAGCGCGAGAAGCTGCTCCAGGTCGTCAACGCTGGGTATGGGATCAGCTTCCTGCAACGTTACATCGCCGGCGGTCGGCGTCGTCTCCAACACTCGCTGTTCTGCCGCGGCTTTGGCGCCTTCAAGCATCAGTGCCATGGCGCCGGAAGCGTGGGGGGCTGCCATCGATGTGCCGCCCAGAACGGAGTACTTGTCGCCTGGAATTGTCGAGCGAATGGACTGGCCTGGCGCGCTGAACTCGGGCTTGACCTCATTCCAGAAGGATGGCCCCTGGCCGCTGAAAGACGCAATGAGGGGGTCGGGTTCCGTGGCGCCGATGGCGATACTCGCGGGGAACGAACCCGGTGAGCCGACGCTGCCTCTACCCAACTCGCCGCTGTTGCCGGCCGAGAAAATTGGGACGATGCCGGCGGCGCGCAGTGCTTGTACATCGGGACGGAAGGTCTGGTCGGCGCCGTTCACGCTGCCCCATGAGTTGTTGACAATGTCAGGCGCCTGGGTGGGGTCCGGATTCTCGCCGTTCAGGTCCGTCGGCGCCATCATCCATTGAAAAGCCCCGTGAATCCACGCGTCGGTTGTCGTCGCTGGCGTACCATCAGTGAAGATCTTGACGGCAACCCACTGGGCGCCCGGAGCCACGCCTGTCTGGAGGCGTTGACCACTTGCGTCGACGCCGTCGCCCACGATTGTGCCCATGGTATGGGTGCCGTGGCCGTGACCGTCGTTGGCGCTGTTGGGGTACGTTTCGGTGAAGTCGAACCAGTCATAGTTGTGATCGCCGTCTTTGCCTCGGTAGGTGTCGTGTAGCGCGTTGTGTTCCCAATCGACGCCAGTGTCCATGCCGGCAACGACAACACCTCGCCCCGTTATGCCGAGCTCGTTCCACACCTCGTTGGCGCGGATGCGTTTGATGTTCCACAGCGCCGTCTGCGGCTCGGGGCCGGGCGCCTGCTCGACGATGGGTTCCTCGAGCTCGTGCACGCGGTCGGGTCGGATCTTGACCACGTCGTCCCGACTCGCGACTTCGGCCAGCACTTGGCCATCGCCAATGACGGCTAGACCGTCGAAAATCCAGAAGGGTGTGATGTTTCTAGCGCGGCCAGCCTGTTCCTGTTTGCGCAGGTAGGCGAGGATGTCGCGCTGCGAGCGCTCGGCCGTGCTCTGGAGGGTATTGAAAACGGCGAGCCGGCGCTCGTCCAACCTCTCGATCTGGATGGCAGCCGATAGATCAGCCTGCTCTTGGAGGTAGACGATGAACGTGGACTCACCCTCTGCCGTGATTTGTTTGAGGAGTTGAGGGTCGATCTTCGCCAGGGCCGCTGGCGGCAGCTTGGGGAGCGGAGAGCCGTTCTCTTGCGCCGGCGTCAGGCTACTCGGGAGAGCAGGAGTGGGAGACAGCAACGATGGCGAGCTGTCTCCTTCCTGGGCTGGAGATAAGGTTCCGACACCTAGCGGTTCCGCTGCCGAAACAGAACTCACGAACAGAAATATCGATAGGACGACGGTTATGATATGGCCTGCGCGGCGCAAATTCATTGGTTTTCCTCCTTCGTTGAGCAGGTGGCTGACCGAATTGAGCAAATCGGACCTGTGTTGTATCAATACGGGTAACTACTCAGGTTACCGCCTTCGCAGTTGAGAAATGCGGAAAAAGGGGGTCGGTGGGGGGCGGCCGCCCCCCACCGACCCCCTTTTTCCGGTCTCTTCTTGTGTAGGCACGCAGTGCCTGAGTAGTCACCAGTTAAGATTTGATTTGGGTTGGCGTTAC
>JAANWY010000204.1 GCA_018263655.1 Anaerolineales bacterium
TGGTGCAAGGAACATCTCGGGCGATCGGTTCAAGCCCAACGCCGCGCCGCCTTTGCCGGGCCCGACCCACCGGAACAAAAATGGGATCAACTTTGCGATGCGGCTTGACCTCCTTTCATCAGCCCAGTCTGAGCCTGGTCGTTCTACGGGCCGGCGTGCTTGTTGAACGATTTGGCAAATCGTTCTACGGCCTGGCGTGCGTCGCGCGAGGCTGCGCGAGTATGTGTCATTCTCTGCCGGCAATGTGTCATATGTGACATTGTCGAGCTAGTCGACCAGCTCAATATCATCCACGCTTATCTCTGTCCGGCGCAGACCACCCAGCACGTTGACCAGTATCTGCACGCGGTCGGCGGAGGAGAGATGTTGATCGAACACAGCGTCGAAGTCCTGCAGGGGGCCTAACCTGACGCGTACCTTGTCGCCCTTCTTGAACGGGGTATAAGCGCCCTCGCGGTTGACCTCATCTAGGCGCTCCTTCAACCGCTCGATCATGGCTTCGGGCACGCGGGTTGGCCCACCACCGAAGCTGATGATGCGCGTCAGCCCTGGCGTCCACTTCACGTCGGACAGGCCAATCTCGTCGAAATCACACCGAATGAAGATGTAGCGGGGGAAAAACGGTCGTTCTACTGTCTTGCCGCGCCGGCGCACCTGAAACGTTGGAACGTAGGTCTCGATGTCCTTTTCGCTGAGAATCTCACCCACTTGCTGTTCGCGTCGAGGTTTTGTGAATAGAGCGTACCAGGAATCCATAAGTTAACCTCCCGGTGAATAGCTTGACAATGTTAGAGTACGTCTCGCGATGGGCGAAGGTCTCCTGTCTGCGTCTGCCTGTGCGGGGCACCTGTCTGCGTGCCCCGCACAGGCAGACCTGACCGAGCCCGTTTCGCCTCTTCGACAAGCTCAGGACGTCGCTTGGTCAGGAGACCCTTCGACGGGCTCAGGGTAGGCTCTTCGGCGATCAAAAGGCGGTCGCTGGGGTAAATCCAACAATGTCAAGATAGGATCGCCACCCAACCTCAGCGCCGGCCCGCATCAGTCAGCCGGCGCATTAATCAATCCCTCAGGCGCAACCTGCTCCCCGTGTCCGGTCATTANACCAATCCCCTGCTCTTCGGCCGCCGCTACGGCCCCGGGATCAACCCGGATGCCGAACGCATACACCAGGTACGGACCGATCACCCCCTCGGCCGCCAGGCGCTGCTGCCAGCCGCTGGAGTGCATCCGCTGACCCCAGCCTCGCACCTCGCGATAACCCAGGCGCGCCTTGGCCTCCACCACGGCCCACACCGTGTCGCCGGTCGGCGCCTCCAGCTCCATCACCACATCGACTTCGCCGTCAACAACGACGGAGTGGTGCGTTTCGAACAAGTGGTAACCTTTCTCTTCCAACAACGCCCGGACGAAGCTCTCCGCCTCCTCCTCGATGGTGGCGCCAAAGGCTCTTTGGAGATTACCAACCTGGGTTGCCAGATCATCCACCCGTGTGGTCAAGGCCTGCAGTTGGGTTTCGGTGCGCCGTTGGGCTTCCGCCAGATCATTCACCCGGGCGGACAGGGCCTGCAACTGGGCTTCGGTGCGCCGCTGGGCTTCCGCCAACTCCCGCTGAGCTTCCGCCAACTCCCGCACAATTCCCGGCAGCGCCAGGAAATCCTCGCTCAGGATCAGGCGACGCAACTCCACCTGCCACTGCGGACGCTCGGCCAGGAGACGGGTCAAATCTTCAAAATCCGTTACGGTAAAAGCCATCACATTCCTCCCAAGAAAATTATGGCATGGTTCAATTGAGGCGGAAAACACCTTGACACTTTTGGGTAGCAGGCCAACCGTGTTGGTCGTCGAAAGCGAGCCAAACTTCGCATTTCGGAGCCGCCCAACGCGGTTGGGCTAACTACCCATGGTGTTAATTGTCAACCAGGGTTCTGGCCAAACTGAACCATGCCAAAATTATACATCTTGAGTATGCATGTAGCAAACGCCAATCAGAAAGGTGCGCTAACGCGTCAAGTGATATCCCAGAATACCGTCAAAATTGACCTCCGAGCAAGTGCCTGTCTGCGTGCCCCGCACAGGCAGGCCGGTCACTTGTTGTGACAACTTTTTCGCAAACGCCAATCAGGCGACAGGCGAACGAATCAGTCCCTCGGGAGCAACCTGCTCCCCGCGTATGGTTAGTAGCCCAATCCCCTCCTCTTCCGCTGCTTGTACCACGCCACGGCCACTCCGGATGCTATAAGAGTAAACCAGGTACGGGCCGGCCACCCCGTTTTCCGCCAGGCGCTGCTGCCAGCCGGCCGATTTCATCTGTTGAGCCCAGGCTTCCACCTGTTGGGCGTCCAACCGAAAAACGACATCCACCGCCGTCCACACCGCTTTACCCGTCGGAGTTTCAAACTGCCTGAACATGTTGGTTCTGTCATGCACCGGCAAAACGTAGGTCTCCCCTAGCCGGCGGTAGCCCCTGTTTTCCAGCACATGTTGGAGCACGCTCTCCGCCTCTTCTTCGGACGTGGCGCCAAAGTCGTACAGGCGTATGCCAAGAACTTCCTCGATCTCCCGCCGGGTGGCTGCGAGTTCCTGCAGGTACTCATCAAGGGTCTGCAGAGACATTACGACTCCTTACCACCGCATTTTTCAGAGCACAATCAGCCGCCCAGAACCACGTTTGCAGCCACTGATCATCTCAGTCTGACTTACCGATCACTGCTTACTGTTAACTGCTCACTGTTCACTCAATGTCATTAAGTTAAGCCAGGTGACCGGCACTTCCATGTCGAATTACAGGTGGCAGGTACCTGTGCTACCCGCAGACGACTACAATTGTACCTAATCTCACAAGTGCCGGTCACCTTCTCGCTCCTAACTTAATGACATTGACTGTTCACTGACCACTATCACGCCGTCACCATATCGCGCAGCACCGCGTGCAGAATCCCCTCGTTGCGGTAGTACTTCACCTCCACCGGCGAATCGACGCGGGCCGTCACCGTGAACACCTTCTCCTCCCCCTCGCCGTCGCGGGCGCGGACCGTCACGTCTTGCAGCGGCTCCAGATCGTCGCCGATGCCTTCGATGTCGTAGGTCTCGAAGCCCGTCAGGCCCAGCGTCTCGACGCCCTCGCCGGCCTTGAACTGCAGCGGCAGCACCCCCATGCCGATGAGGTTGCTGCGGTGGATGCGCTCGTAGCTCTCGGCCAGTACCGCCTTCACGCCCAGCAGAATCGTGCCCTTCGCCGCCCAGTCGCGGGAGCTGCCGGTGCCGTACTCCACCCCGGCCAACACGATCAGCGGCGTGCCATCCTCGATATAGCGCATGGCGGCGTCGTAGATGCTCATCTGCTCGCCCGTCGGCTGGTAGATGGTGTAGCCGCCCTCGACACCCGGCGCCAACTGGTTGCGGATGCGGATATTGGCGAACGTGCCGCGCATCATCACCTCGTGGTTGCCGCGACGGGAGCCGTAAGTGTTGAAGTCGCGCGGCTCGACGCCGTGATCGATCAGATACTGGCCGGCAGGGCTGTTGATGGGGATGGCGCCGGCCGGCGAAATGTGATCCGTCGTCGTCGTATCGCCAAACAGGCCGAGAGCGCGTGCCCCCTTGATCGGCTCCACCGCCGGCAACTCCTCCGTCACGTCGACGAAGAAGGGCGGCTTCTGGATGTAGGTCGATTCTGCGCTCCACTCGTACAGCTCGCCGCCGGAGATGGGAACGTCGTTCCACGTCTCGTTGCCGGTGAAGACGTTGGCGTACTGTTCCTCGTACATCGCCGGCTTCAGCGAGCGCTCGATCTCGGTCCGAATCTCCTCCTGGCCGGGCCAGATGTCCTTCAGGTAGACGGGCTCGCCGTTGGGATCGCGGCCCAGCGGCTCGTTGACCAGATCGATGTCGACGGTGCCGGCCAGCGCGTAGGCGATGACGAGCGGCGGCGACGCCAGATAGTTGGCCTGCACGTCGGGGCTGATGCGGCCCTCGAAGTTACGGTTGCCGGACAGGATCGACGCCACGACCATGTCGTCCTCGCGCACCGCGCTGCGGATCGGATCGGGCAGCGGCCCGCTGTTGCCGATGCAGGTGGTGCAGCCGTACCCGACAGTGTGGAAGCGCAGCGCCTCCAGGTACGGAATCAGGCCGCTGGCTTCCAGGTACTTGGTCACGACCTTGGAGCCCGGCGCCATGCTGGTCTTGACCCACGGCTTCACGTCCAAGCCGCGCTCGACGGCCTTCTTGGCCAGGAGGCCGGCGCCCATCATCACGCTGGGGTTGCTGGTATTGGTGCAGCTCGTGATGGCGGCAATGACGACGGAGCCGTGTTCCAGCTTGTACTGGGTCCCGTTCTCGCTCACGGTCGCGGTGTGCGCCCGCTGCGCCTCGGGCAGGCCGATGCCCGTCTTGCTGGCCGGCGCCGTCAGGGCGCGGTTGAACGCCTGCTTCATCCGGGCCAAAGGCACGCGGTCCTGCGGTCGCTTGGGGCCGGCCAGGCTCGTCTCGACTGCCCCCATGTCGAGTTCCAGCGTCTCGGTGAACTCGGGATCGGGTGTGTCGTCGGTGCGGAACAGACCCTGCGCTTTGGTGTAGCGCTCCACCAGATCCACCAACTCCTCCGGGCGCCCCGTGCCGCGCAGATAGCGCAGCGTCTCTTCATCGACGGGAAAGAAGCCCATCGTCGCGCCGTACTCCGGCGACATGTTGGCGATGGTTGCGCGGTCGGGCAGGCTCAGTTTGCTGAGGCCGGCTCCGTAGAACTCGACGAACTTGCCGACGACGCCGTGCTTGCGCAGCATCTCGGTCACCGTCAGCACCAGATCGGTGGCAGTGACACCCTCGCGCAGCGCGCCCGTCAGCCGGAAGCCGACAACCTCGGGCGTCAGCATGTAGATTGGCTGCCCCAGGATCACGGCCTCGGCCTCGATGCCGCCCACGCCCCAGCCAACGATGCCCAGGCCGTTGATCATGGTGGTGTGGGAGTCGGTGCCGACCAGGGAGTCGGGAAAGGCGACGCGCTCGCCGTTTTCGGTGTCTGTCTGCACGACCTTGCCCAGAAACTCCAGGTTGACCTGGTGGACGATGCCAGTGGCCGGCGGCACCACGCTGAAGTTGTCGAAGGCGTCCGCCCCCCAGCGGAGGAACTCGTAGCGCTCGCGGTTACGCTCGAATTCGCGCTCGGCGTTGAAGAACAGCGCGAGCTGCGAGCCGAACTGGTCGACCTGCACCGAGTGATCGATGACGAGATCGACGGGCATCATCGGGTTGATGCGCTTGGGATCGCCGTCCAGGCGGTCCATGGCCGAGCGCAGCGCCGCCAGGTCGACGACGGCCGGCACGCCGGTGAGATCCTGCATGATGACGCGCGCCGGCTTGAAGGGCATCTCTCGCTGCTCGACGTTCTTGGCCTTCCAGTTCGCCAATCCAACCACATCATCTTCAGTGATTTCAAAGCCGTCGTGTTGGCGCAGTGCAGACTCTAACAAAACCTTGATAGAGAACGGCAGGCCCGATACCGTGCCAACACCTTCTTTCTCGAGTTGCTCCAAACGATACACCGCGACGGGGCCACTCGCCGTGTCCAGCGTCGCACGAGCACCAAACGAATCACTGTCGTTTTTCAACTGGGTCATCCTCGCGTCCTTTCAACTACGTTACCAAGACTGGTCACTGCTGACTGTCCATTGTCGCTACCCTCCTCCAATCGGCAGTGGCTGTCCGCTGAGCCACCTGGCGATGTCAAAGTATGAGACAACCACCATCAGGCCGATGAGCAACACGAACCCGATGAAGTGGACCACCGCTTCACGCTCAGGCGGAATGCGCTTGCCCCGAATCCACTCCACGACAACGAACACCAACCGGCCGCCGTCGAGGGCCGGCACCGGAAACAGGTTCAGCAGTGCCAGGTTGATGCTTAGGAATCCGGTGAAGTAGAGCAGCTCGTAGAGGCCCAATTGCGCAAACTGGCCGGTGATTTGCACGATCCCGATGGGGCCGGCCACGCCGCCGGCGGGCGCCCCTCCTCCGGTCAACAGCTTGGCCAAAAGGTCAGCGAAGCCGACCAGCGTGACGAGAAAGAGCTGTACCGTCATAAGCGGCCCTCTAACTGCGGCTTCGGCGGCGGATACGGGCTCCAATTCTTCGTCCAGGCTGATCACGATTCCCATCGCGCCCTGATCAGCCGGCCGTTTCTCCGGTGGGCGGAAGAGTATCTCGTGCCTGAATGCTTCACCATCCCGCTCAATGGCGACTTCTGTCTCCTGGCCGAGGTGCTGTGTGGTGATCTCAGTCACGGCGTCGAGCGAATTGAGGGGCTGGCCGGCAATGGCCCGGAGAACATCGTCTTGTTCCAGGCCGGCCTCGGCGGCCGGCGAATTTGGCGACACCTGTTGGATGATGACGTCGCCCGTGTTTGTGGGCGTGCCAAGCGCGAAGAGGACTACGGCCATCACGATTGACGCGAAGAGGAGATTCGCGATCGGGCCGGCTAACAAGACAACCGTCCGCTGCCACGGCTGCTTGCGGTACAGGCTACCTTCCTTGTTGAAATCACCCTCTTCGCCCACCATGCGCACGAAGCCACCCAGCGGTAGCAGGTTTATGGTATACTTGACGCCGTTGCGTTCGAATAACGTGGCAAGACGGGGTGGATAACCGAATCCGAACTCCTCAACCTCTACGTTCATCCAGCGGGCAGCCAGGAAGTGACCTAGCTCGTGCACGAAAACCAATACGCCCAGGACCGGGATGGCGGCTAGCCACCACCAACCGCTCAGAAAACCGAACATGCTCATTACACTCCTATCAACAACAATCACATAGTCAATTGGTCGGAGGGCCGGGCAGTCGGATTGGCTAAGCGACAACCTGACTATCCGACCGACCACTAGACTACTCGACCAACCGACTAGCCGACTACTCGACCAATCGACTAATCGACTACTTGACTACTCGACTATAACTTCTCTAGTTTCGCTAAGCTCGCCAGGAGTTTCTTGACGCCCTGGCCGGCGAAAGCAACTTCGACTTCTTCGTCGCCGCGCGACTGCCGGCTTTCGACCACAACACCTTCACCAAAATGTGGATGTTCCACTTTGTCACCGGCCTGGAACTTGGGTTCGGGCGAGTGCCCGTCGCTCTTCGTCGTCGTTGGCTGCTGCGTCTGCCGGCTCGCATTCTGCAGCAGCGGGCTCTTCTTCGCGTCGACCTGGGCCGGCTGACCTTCGATCAGCTCTTCTGGGATGTCGTCGAGGAAGCGGGACGGCTCGTTGACCTCGGTGCGGCCCCACAGCGTACGCCGGAACGTGTGCAGCAGGTACAGTCGCTCTTTGGCCCGCGTGATGCCCACGTAGCACAGCCGGCGCTCCTCCTCCATCTGGTCGGGTTCGTCCATGGAACGGGAGTGCGGCAGCAGTCCTTCTTCCAGGCCGACGAGGAAGACGATGGGAAATTCCAGCCCCTTGGCGGCGTGACACGTCATGAGCGTCGGCGCCGTGGTCTCTGCTTCTAGTTCGTCGACGTCGGAGACGAGGGCCACTTGCTCTAGGAAGGCCGGCAATCCGACTTCGGGGGCGAGGCCGGCGAAGTCTTGGGCCACGCCGCGCAACTCCTGGACGTTGGCCCAGCGGTCTTCGCCTTCGTCGGTGCCGTCGCGAATGTAGCTCTCGTAGCCGGTCTTCTCGATCACCTCGTCCAGCAGCTCCGGCACCGACAGCTCGGATTTGGCCGCGATGAGCTCGTCCATCATGGTGACGAAGTCTAGCAGAACGTTTGTCGCGCGCGTGCTGAAAGGAGATTGGAGATTGGAGATTGGAGATTGGAGATTGGAGTCTCTAATCTCCAATCTCGAATCTCCAGTCTCCAGTTCGCGCAGCATTTGCAATGCTGTGTACATCGGAATATCATGTTCATTCGCAAAACGCTCCAGCGCCCCGATGGTGACCTGGCCAATGCCGCGCGTTGGCACGTTGATGATGCGGTCCAGGCTGAGCTGATCCAGCGGGTTGTGAATCAGCCGCATGTAGGCGATTAGGTCTTTGATCTCGCGGCGCTCGTAGAAGCGCGTGGCTCCGACCAGTCGATAGGGCATCCCGTGACGTAGGAAAGACTCTTCGAGGATACGGGATTGGGCATTGGTGCGGTACATGACGGCGAAGTCGCCGGCATCGTAGCCATCTTGCGCCAGACGCCGTTGAATCTCGTTGACGACGAAGGAGGCTTCTTCCTGCTCGTTATACAGCTCCTTGACCGTGATCGGGGTGCCGGCTCCTTTGTCCGTCCACAAATCTTTCGGCGTGCGCTGAGTGTTGCGCGCAATCACCTCGCGGGCAGCATCCAAGATGGTTTGTGTAGAGCGGTAGTTTCGCTCCAACAAGAAGGTTTGAGCATCTTCGAAGTCGCGGCGGAAGCGCTGTACGTTGCGGAAATCGGCGCCCCTCCATAAATAGATCGATTGGTCCTCGTCGCCGACGACGAATACGTGGTTGCCGTCGCCGGCCAACTGCTTCACCAAATCGTACTGCGCCGTGTTCGTATCCTGAAACTCGTCAACCAGGAGATGTTGGTAGCGTTGCCGATACCGCTCGCGAACGTCAGGATGCTGCCGGTACAGCCGCACGGCTTCCATCAGCAGGTCGTCGAAGTCCATGGCGTTGTTGGCTTCTAACTGCGACTGATAGTGCTGGTAGACGCGGGCCGCGATTTCGTGCCAATATGTGGGCGCGGCGTACTCGCTGGGGCTGATGAGTTCATTCTTTGCGTTGGAGATGGCGCCCTTCAACTGTCGCGGCCGGTAGAGCTTGTCGTTGAGATCTAGCTCCTTCACGGTCTGCCGGACGAGGCGTCGTTGATCGTCGGCGTCGAAGATAACGAAGTTGCTGTCGACGCGCAAATAGTCGGCTTCGCGGCGCAGGATGCGGGCGCAGGTGGCATGGAAGGTGCCCAGCGTCAGCCGGCCCAGCCGATACTCGCCGACTAGGTCGTGGAGCCGGTCCTTCATCTCCCGCGCGGCCTTGTTCGTGAACGTGACGGCCATGATGTTGTAGGGATCGATGCCGGCGACGTCGATCAGGTAGGCGGCGTGGTGGGTGAGTACACGCGTCTTGCCCGAGCCAGGGCCAGCCAGCACCAGCACCGCACCTTCAATGGCTTGGACGGCCTCGCGTTGAGCTTCGTTTAGGGTGTCAAGAATGTGCATGATGTTTCCTTGAAATGATGTTTCCTTGAAATGATGTTTCCTTGAAATGATGTCTTATGATTCACAATAGAGCTATGATTCACAATTGTAGCACCGGGGATGGGGTTTTGACAAAGCAAGGAGCGCCTCGATCTCGAAGATCACGAGTCGAGACGGCCGGCGGAGGCTCGGTCGAGGACGGTATAGGCCAGCTTCTTTGGAGACTGTCCTCTTGACGTAAGCGTTCAGCTACCCTTGCGAAGGTTAAGAGTCACCTTGGCAAGAGACCGATTTTCGACTGGCGAGGGGCACCTCAACCCGAATGCGATTGGCAAACCTTCGCAAGGGTCCCCACTACCTGAACGGTTACCTCTTGACAGCGTAGATCGCGTGCGCTATAATCAACTTAGATTAGTCACATCTGACTATTCAAATCTGATGGAGCGGTGCGATGGATAATGAACTATTGCTGTTGGGACTGTTGCGCTTGGAAAGTATGCACGGCTACCAACTGAACGAATTCCTCGATAAGCGTCTGGGCTTTCTAACGGATCTCAAGCACTCTACTGCCTACTACTTACTGAACAAGCTGGAGGAGAAAGGCTTTATCACCAAAGATGTGGAGCGGGAGGGCAACCGGCCGGAACGGTACGTCTACGAGCTGACGCCGGCCGGCCGCGACCGCTTCCACGACTTACTCGCCGCGAACCTCCGCGAGGCCCACATGCCGGACTACAACACCGACATCGGGCTGCTCTTCATCGATGCGGTGCCCGCAGAGGATCTGCGGGAAGCGTTAGAGGAGAAGCGCGCTGGCCTCGCCGAGATGTTAGAAACGATCCGCGTCTACGTCGATGAGCATCCTGCCGGCAGCCCGGCCCGCTACGCCCTGCGTCACAACATCGCTCACTTCGAAGTCGAACTGTCGTGGCTCGACGAGATTCTGGAGGAGTTGAACAGCCAACACATCATCCGCGGCGATATATTCAGTTGCATTCAGACAAACGAGGAGACCGCATGACGGACAACGACTCTTGGTCGATTGAAGCACGTGGACTAACGAAAGTTTACGCCGGCGACGTCCTGGCCGTCGAAGACCTGGATCTGAGCGTCGAGACAAACACTATCTACGCGCTGCTGGGGCCGAACGGCGCCGGCAAGACCACAACCATCTCGATGCTGACCACCCTCATCGAGCCGACGAGCGGCACGGCAACGGTCACCGGCTACGACGTCACGCGCCAGCCGAACGACGTGCGCCGGCACATCGGCGTGACGTTCCAGGACGTCGTGCTGGACCGCGATCTGACCGGCCGGCAGGTGCTAGACGTCCACGGCCGGCTTTACAAGATGGACAAGGCCGAGCGCCAGCGTCGCATCGACGAGCTTGTCGACTTGGTCGAACTCGGCGATGCCATCGACCGGCTGGTGAAGACGTACTCGGGAGGCATGAAGCGCCGGCTGGAGC
>JAANWY010000205.1 GCA_018263655.1 Anaerolineales bacterium
GATAACTACTCAGGTTACCGCCCTCGCAGTCGAGAAATGCGGAAAAATGGGGTCCGTGGGGGGCGGCCGCCCCCCACCGACCCCATTTTTCCAGTCCCTTCTTGTGTAGGCACGAAGTGGCTGAGTAGTTACGAGTAGAGGTTGAGAAGTATGAGTGCTGATCGAGAGGATGGCCGGCCCGGACGCCTGAGACCAGGCTGGCGCACATTGACTGCAGCCGGCTTGGCAGGTCTGCTAGTACTCTGGTGGCGACGCCGGCAGCGCCAGACGAGCGAACCAGAACGCCAGAGCGGATCTCCACACGCGACATTCGTTAGCTACGAGACGTCCACGCGCCGAGCGGCCAGCGAGCCGGCATCTGACACGCTACCAGCGACCCTACCCGAGTGTTGCATCAACGTGCTAGGCCGGCCCGGCTGGTACGATCGCGAACTTCTTCGAGAGGTTCAGATCAAGCCGGCCAACACGTTCGTGAAACTCATCAGCAGCGAACGGGTAGCGGGCACAGACATCACGGCCACCACCATCGGCGACACGATCTATTTCCGCAAACCGGAGGGCTTCGACCCACACTCGCCGGCCGGCCTCGCCTTGCTGGCCCACGAAATCCGACATGTCGAGCAGTACCGCGAGCAAGGAGGCATCATCGGCTTCGCCCTGAACTACGTTCGAGAATATCGGCACGGCGGCTATGGCATCGACATCTCCTTCGAAGCGGAGGCGTACGAAATCGGCGCCGCTGTCCAAGCACACCTAACGGAAGAATTCGAATACAACGAAGGTGTAAGTCATTGCCGCATGACGCCGGCCGGCGAGCATAGGCCGAATTTGGTCTACGCCTACGCGGAGCCATACCCCGATCTACCCCGCCAGGCCTAGCGCGCCGTCTGGGTGATTGTCGGTCCAGGAATTCTACTTTTGGCTGCGGAAGCTGTTCGTAGTAAGCCACGGAACGCAGTGGAGTGGCGTCAGACCCGACGGCACTCCGCTGGCGCTACGTGCCTGACTACGAACGGTCGCCACAATGAGAATTGCTGTTGTCGGTCACCGAGATTTGCACATTCTTCGCGTGTGGAGTACAATATCTACTTGACTAACTCAAAACTTTTGCAAGGAGACAAGCCCATATGCCTGAACATGCACGCAAGATCGGTGACACAGCCATGGGCATCCGCCGCAGTCACTTTGTCATCGACGAGGAGGGCCGGCTGGCCGACGTGCAGGTCAACGTGAGCCCGGAGAAGAGCGTGGAGCGAGCACTGAAGACCCTGGATGCAGACTAAGCGCCATCCAATCACCCCTCGCAAGGAGAGGAAAACGATGAAGAGAATCATACTTTGGGGAGCGCTCATCGTTTTGCTCCTCGTTTTCAGCTTGGTCAGCCAACAAGCAGCGAACTCCCAGGGCCCTGAACTCCAGGGCTTCCTGCGTAAAGCCGTCATCCAAGCTCCCGAAGTCGATTTTGCTCGAGTGGCAGACCTCGATGGTGATGGGGACTTGGATCTTCTGGCGGTTGAATCGGAGAACGAAGACGTTGTCTGGTGGGAGAATGTCAGCGGGGACGGCTTAAGTTTCGAAGAGCACATGATTACGGCCCAGTCCTTCGAGGTCACAGTGGTCAGCCCGGGCGATATCGATGCGGACGGGGACGTCGACTTCTTCGCTCTGGCCCCGGAGCGTGACAAGGTCACCATTTGGGTGAACGATGGGCGTGGCAATTTCACCCAACAGAGCGATTCGGACCTTCGCGTTCGTGGAATCACGTACGTCGAGGCTGTGGACATGAACGGTAATGGCTACGCCGATTTCCTGGCCGTAGATGACGAGGCAAGAGACGTTTACTGGTGGGAGAACAACGGCCAGCCGACTGCGATCGGTTTCGCAGAGCATCTTGTCACGGATCGATCTGCCGGCATCGGCGCTGTGAGCCGTGTCGATGCTGTCGACGTCGATCGCGATGGCCTCGTCGATTTCGTCAGCGCTAACCGGGCCAGCGGACGTATCAGTTGGTGGCGTCACACCATCGACGAACAAGGCTACCACGTGTTCCACGAAGCCAGCGACAGACCGAACGGACATCTCGAACAAGCAGCCCTCGGGGTTGCGGGCCTCGACGCAGAAGGGGACGGAGATACCGATATCCTCGCGCTGCGTGGCGGCACCGACGCCGGCTTCACGTATCGCGTGTTCCTGTGGGAGAACCAGGGCGCTGAGACGTTCAATCGACTCAACGAATCTCAAGGCCCTAATCCGGGCAACCACATGTGGCCTTCACTGGATGTGGGAGACATCAACGGCGACGGCGCCGTCGATTTCGTTACCGCCGAGAAAGACGGACGACTGTGTTGGTATGAAAACCCGAATGTGCCGGCTGAGCCAACTGCGACGGTTACGCCAACCAGTACCCTGATGCCGTCAGCTACACCAACGCTGACGATGACGCCTACGCTGACGCTCACACCCGTAACGACATCGACACCAACCGTCACCGCGACGCCGGCGGTCGATCTGCCACATCAAGTTTACTTAAGCGTGATCCTCCGCAGCCCGTAAGATCTGGCGATTGAGTGGAACCTGTTCCAAATAACCCCGGCGTAACGCCGGATCGCTAATTTGCTCAGCCTTCTCGTGCAAGAGTTTCTCGGCTTTCTGGAGCGCTTGAGCTGCCTGTGGTTGGCCGGCAGCCTGCAAAATCCGAAAGTGGTTGAAGTAAACTTCTTCCTCGGAGCCTTCGATTGCCCCGATTTCCTCGAGGTGTTCAACAGCCTGCGTGGAGGTCACGATGGCCTCATCTAAGTTGTCTTGATTGAGATAACCCTTGGCGAGCCACGAACGCCCAAGCACCTGGTAGTGGTCCAGGTCAGTCTGCTCGGCTGTGGTAATGGTTTCGCGGGCGTACTCAATGGTATGACCTTCATCCCCGGGTTGTTCTCGCAGACAATAGGTCTTGGCTAGGTTATAGTAGCAGTCCACGATCAGGATTAGCTCTCGTGACTGCTTCACGAGTTCTAGTGCCGCAGCTAAATCTTGAAGAGCACCTTCGTATTGACCCGAATCGCGGCGAAATCCGCCCAGATTGATCAATGCCATGACCTCACCCGACCGGTAGCGGATGTCTCGGCTGACGGCTAGTGCAGTCTCTCCCATCTCAATCGCCTGGTGATAATCACCCACGCAGGCGGAGATCAACGCCAGATTATTCAGGTTCGTCACCTCACGAAGTCTGTCGCCGATGGTCTGTGCCAAAGACAGAGCCTTCCGGCTGTAGTCCATGGCCGCACTGTAGTCACCGACGCAAGCGTGCACGATACCGATGTTGTCCAGTGCCCAGGCCTGCTCCCACTTGGCGTCCATCTCGCGGCTGAGACTCAGACCCTGCTGGAGATATCGGAGCGCTTCTTCCCAGCGGCCCAGCTCGGAATGAAGGGAGCCGATTTGAATCAAGACGTTTGCCCGCAATTCAAGTGCGCCGGCAGACTCAAAGAGATCAGCAGCGGAGAGGAATTGCTCCAACGCCGCCTCGTACTGGCCGGTATCTTGAGCCGACCGGCCAAGGTTGCGTCGCACGGTCCCCTCGCCGAGGACGTCGCCCCTCGCTTGCATGAGGGAAAGGGCGCGTGAGGCTGATTCAACAGCCTGCTCGTGGTCGCTGATCGCCCAGAAGTAGTGTGATCGACGCTTGTGCACCTCCGCCTGCTGTTGCTCACCCAGCTCGCCGGCCAACGCCAGCATCCGTTTCAGATCAGCCGCCTGTGCATCCCGCTCGCCGAGGCGGTCGTATACCTCTTCGCGCTTGTCCAGAATGTCGAACGCTTGCTCCTGCCAGTCGACAGCCTCGCCGGCCCGTGCACTCACCAGCCTCTCGTCGACAATGGCCAGGGCTCGGCTGTAGCAATCGACAGCCTCCTGATTGGCAAAGGCGCGGTAGGCCCGATCACCGGCCGCCACCAGATACGGCAGCGCCTGTTCTTCCAGGCCGGCTTCCGAAAAATGATGGCTTAACGCCACCGCGATGTCGTCAGCCTGCTCGCCGTAGACTTCTTCCAGCGCCAACCCCACATCCTCGTGCAGCAGCGACCGGTCGATGTCGCCCACAGCGTTGTACAGATGGGCCTGGAACAGGCTATGGCGAAAGGCGAAGCGATACAGGCGCTGCCGGCCCAGGCGCTCCACGCCTCGCTCGGCGACCAACTGGTGCCGGCGGCCCAGTTCGCGGGACAGCCGGCGAACCACCTCCCGCTCACCCGAGCGTTGAACCTGAGCGACAACCTGGGCCGTGAACTCATCACCCTCAACCGCCCCGATGGTCAACGTCTCTTGGGCATGTTCATCCAGCCGGCCAATCCGTTCCTCGATGATGCCTTCGACGCGCGGGGGTAACGCCTCGAAGGTCACGGACTGAGTGAGTGTCCAGCCGGCGTCAGCAACGTGGGCCAACCAACCGCGCTCCTCCAGGTCGCGCAGCAACTCAACCACAAAGAGCGGATGGCCTTCAGTGCGATCAGCAATCAGATGTAGAAAATCATCGTCGAGAGTATGCGGGCTGTAGGCAGATTCGGTGTACGCCGAAACGAACGCGAAGGCGTCGTCGGCCGCGCCAGACTCGGCCGGCGCCCGGTCGAGGTCAATGCGCGCATTGCCGTAGTAGCGGGTCAGTTCGGCCGTCACGGGTTCCAGTGGATGCCGGCCTCCATCGCGGCCGGCGGCGACGTCGTTCGGCCGATAAGTACCCAGAATCAGGACCGGCCGGTCTTCGATGCGCCGGCCCAACCGAAACAGGAGCTGACACGAGCCAGCATCTGCCCACTGGAGATCGTCCAATATCAGGATGAGTGGGTGGCTTTCCGCCAACTTGTGGATGACGTTGCTGTACTGCTCGAAGATGTTTTCCTGCGTGATGCCGGCGCCGGGCTGCTGGCGCTTGATCTTTCGCTGGAGCCAGTCAGATAGGCCGGTCTGCTCGGCGATGAAGGTGCCGGCGGTGACCACCAAGCCGGAGCCGGGCACCAGGACGTCGACCAGATCTGGGCCGAAAGCCATCAGTGCATCCATGGAGAAACGTACACCCGACTTCAGCCGCGAAGCGTTCTCCTCGGATACGGTTTCGTCGGCCATACCACCGGCGACGTCGCCGGTGAGGAGCCGCAGGATTTCGACAAACGGCAGATAGGGCGTGCCGGCACCGGTGTGGGCATCGCACTGACCTGTAGCCACCACCAGATTTGTGTGAACGTCCTGAGCCTGCCGGCAGAATTGGTGAACGAGGGTGGTCTTGCCGCTGCCGGCTTCGCCCGTCACAAAGGCGACCTGGCCCTTGCCGGCGAGGGTGCGCTCCAGCAGTGTATGAAGCTGCCCGAGCTCCCCCTCACGTCCAACGAAAACCCCACTGTAGCGTGTGGTCATTGTCTTCGGAGCCATTGTAGCGATCTGTGCTGCTCAACGCCGTCGACGTAAGATACCAAACGTTTCCGCATCGAAGAAACGAACCTGCACTTGGAAAATTGAGACCGTCAGGTTATAATTCCAATTCCGAATCTAGTCAACAGTAGTTTCACAATATGTTATCGAGGAGGGAAGACTTCAAATGGCAGGCAATGGCAACCCAATTCACGTGACGGACGAGAGTTTCGATTCCGATGTGTTGCAGTCAGATACGCCCGTAATCACAGATTTCTGGGCTGAGTGGTGCGGTCCGTGCAAGATGATCGCACCCGTCCTTGAGGATATTGCAGAAGAATATGAGGACCAACTGACTGTCGCTAAGCTAGACGTCGACTCCAACCCGAACACGGCGATGCGCTACGGCGTCCAGAGCATTCCAACGCTGATTCTCTTCAAGAATGGCCAGGAAGCCGAGCGGCTCGTCGGAGCAATGTCGAAAGACCGAATGATGTCGCAGTTGGAACCCCACATTCAGTAAGCAGTAAACAGTGAACGGTAAACAGTGAGCAGTCAGGGAAGCACCTACTGCTCACTGTTTACTGCTTACTGTTCACTATCTACTTGTCCTCGATGGCGGCTACGCCTGGTAGCTCCTTCCCTTCAACAAACTCCAGCGAAGCCCCCCCTCCTGTTGATACGTGCGTCATCTTCTTCGTCAACCCCATTTCGGCAACGGCGGCTGCTGAATCGCCCCCACCGACTACCGTCACCGCCCGGAGGCCGGCCAGAATCCCCGCAACCTCTCGCGTGCCCTTGGCGAATCGATCGAACTCGAAAACGCCCATGGGACCGTTCCAGAAGATGGTCTTGGACCGCCGGAGCGGCGCCCTGAAACGTTGCACGGTTTCGGGTCCAATATCCAGAATTCGCCATCCCTCGGGAATCTCATCGGCCGGGACGACCTGGGCTTCGGCATCCGGGGCGAATTCGTCGGCAACCACGACATCGACCGGCAGATAGAGCTGCGGTTCTTTTTCCTCACGCTTCGACTGCCGCTCAGCCTCATGGGCCAGGATCTCGCGGGCAGCGTCGAGTGCTTCCTCGTCCACTAGAGAGTTCTGCACATCGATCCCCTGAGCCTGCAGGAAGGTGTTCGCCATCCCCCCGCCGATCAGGACATATTCCGCTTTCTCAATCAGCACCTTCAGTACGCCGATTTTGTCTATGATCTTGGCACCGCCCAGAATGGCGGCCAGCGGCTCCTTCGGATTGTTCATCGTATCGCCCAGCATCTGGAGTTCGCGCTCCATGAGGAAGCCGGCCACGGCCGGCACATACTCCGCCACGCCAACCGTCGAAGCATGAGCCCGGTGCGCTGTGCCGAACGCATCGTTCACGAAAACGTCTGCTAGAGCAGCCAACTGCTTGCTGAACTCGGGGTCTTTCTTCTTCTCGCCGGGGTCGAACCGCGTGTTTTCAAGCAGAATCACGTCGCCCGGTGCCATCTCCTCGACAGTACGTTTGACCTCGGGTCCGACCGTCTGGTCTAGCATCTTGACACGCTTCCCCAGCCGCTCCGCCAACGTCTCCGCGACGGGGTCCATCTTGAGCTCATCCTTCGGTTCGCCCTTCGGCCGGCCCAAATGGGACATTAGGACAACTTTGGCATTGTGATCCAGCAGATACTGAATCGTCGGCAGTGCGGCGCGGATGCGGGTATCATCGGCGACCTTGCCGTCCCGTAAGGGGACGTTGAAATCCGCCCGCACCAGGACACGCTTCCCGTCAATGTCAATATCACGAATAGTCTTTTTGGCCATGTAACGTCCTCCGATTGAACTTCTTCCACAAATGGGGCGATGCGGCCGGCGCCACATCGCCCCATGTCGTAAGTATTTTGACAATATCACATTACCGCCCCACGTTGGGCGAAGGTCTCCTGACCGAGCGGCGTCCTGAGCCTGACGAAGGGCCCGATTCGCCTCGGTCAGGAGACCTTCGGCGATCAAAGGGCTGTTTCTGAGCCGAATGTGACATTGTCAAGGTATTTAGTTCTCCAAGGGGGCCTTCTTGACCTACAGCGACTCAGCCATGTAGGAGGCCAGATCGACCAATCGAACTGAGTAGCCCCATTCGTTGTCGTACCACGAGATGATCTTGACCATGTCGCCGCCCATCACCATTGTGGATGGAAGATCGACGATGGATGATCGAGGGTCGCCCTTCAGGTCCATGGACACCAACGGTTCTTCCGTCACGCCCAGCACGTGCCCCAGCCACGAGTCGGAAGCCGCGGCTTCTTTGAACGCATTGTTGACGTCCTCAACCGTGACATCCTGCTCGACGGTGGCAGTGAGGTCCACCAAGGAAACAGTGGGGGTGGGAACACGGAGCGCGAAGCCGTCAAACCTGCCCTCCAGCTCTGGAATGACCAGGGCCAGGGCCCTCGCAGCGCCTGTGGTCGTCGGGATGATGTTCAGTGCGGCGGCACGCGCCCGGCGCAGGTCCTTGTGAGGTAGGTCCAGGATTCGCTGCGCCGTCGTGTAAGAATGCACAGTCGTCATCAACCCGTGGCGAATGTCAAACGAATCGTTGACGACTTTGGCAACGGGTGCGAGGCAGTTGGTAGTACACGAGGCGTTGGAGACCACATGGTGGTTGTCCGGATCGTAAGTATCCTCATTCACGCCAAGTACGAAGGTCGCATCCGGGCCTTTGGCCGGCGCACTGATGATGACCTTCTTCGCGCCTGCCTCCAGATGTGCCGCGGCCTTCTCTCGCTCACGGAAAATGCCGGTTGACTCGATGACGATGTCAACGCCCAGATCGTCCCACGGCAAATTGGCCGGGTCTCGCTCCTCCAGCCACTGGACTTTTCGACCATCTACGACAAGGTCGCCGGCCTCGACAGAGATGTCACCGGGGAATTGACCATAGTTGGAATCATACTTCAGGAGATGGGCCATCGTTTCGAGATCGGCGATGTCGTTGATCGCCATAACTTCAAGCTCATCGGTGAACGCCTCGAAGGCCGCCTTGAAAACCTGGCGGCCAATTCGCCCAAAACCGTTAATGCCAATACGGGTAGTCATTCAAATTGCCCCTTTCTGTGTATGCTGGTATGAAATTGCTCGATTTCAATGATTGCGCTCCAGTTGAACAATGAACCGAGTTGGCTTACAGCCAAAGCCAATTTTACTACACAGCACGCTAGCAATCAAGTATTCGCATTCATTCACGTAAAATGTTACTGAAGTGGTATGATTCTCTCAAATGATAATGTTACCGGGAGGGAATAATGACCACGGAGGAACAAATGACGATTGACGAACGCTACAAGTACCTACGC
>JAANWY010000206.1 GCA_018263655.1 Anaerolineales bacterium
TCGTCACCCAGCAGGAGTTCGAGGCGCTGCTGGCAGAGGAGCAGAGGAGCAGAGGAGCGGAGGAGCAGGGGAGCAAGGGAGCAGGGGAGCAAGGGAGCAGGGGAGCAGGGGAGCAGGGGAGCAAGGGAGCAGGGGAGCGGGGGAGCAGGGGGGCAGGGGAGCAGGGGAGCAAGAGGGAATTCAGCTTTGCAGCGACTTCGGCAATCCGCAATCCGCAATCCGCAATCCGAAATGTGGTGATGATCCAGTGCGTGGGGCCGGCCGAAGACTACTGCAGCCGCATCTGCTGCACGACGGCGCTGAAGAACGCCCTGATGCTCAAGAAACTGAAGCCGGAGGCGGACGTCACCGTCATCTACCGCGACATCCGGACCTACGGCTTCAAGGAGAAACTGTACACCGAGGCGCGGCGAGCCGGCGTGCGCTTCGCGCGCTACGATTTCGACCGTAAGCCGGAAGTGTCGCACAGCGACGATGGCTTGAGCGTGCGGGTGTGGGAGCCGATCTTGGGAACTGAGTTGGCATTAGAGCCTGACCTGTTGGTTCTGAGCACGCCCGTGGTGCCCTCTGAAGGAGCTCAAGAGTTAGCTACCCGGCTGAAGGTGCCAGTGGATCTGGATGGGTGGTTCCAGGAGGCGCACGTCAAGCTGCGGCCGGTGGACTTCTCGTCGGATGGGGTCTTCATGGCCGGCCTGGCCCACTATCCGAAGCTGCTCGACGAGACCATTGTCCAGGCTCAGGCCGCAGCGGCGCGTGTGGCGTCTCTGCTGTCGAAGGATGCGCTGGAGGCCGGCGGACGGGTGGCGTCTGTGAACGAGTCACTGTGCGTGGGCTGCCTGACCTGCGTGCGAACGTGTCCGTACGATGTGCCCCAGATCAAGCCCGACTTGACCGGCGTGGGCGGTATCCTGGGGGCGGCCTACATTGAGGCGGCTATGTGCCATGGCTGCGGATCGTGTGCGGCTGCCTGCCCGGCCAAGGCTATTGATCTGATGCACTACGCCGATGCGCAGGTGTTGCCCAAGCTAGATGCGTTGTTCGCATCGGAGCGTGCGTTTTCGTAGCGAGTTTGTTTGTTCGGCAAGGTCTCCTGACCGCAGCCGCAACGGGACTCGGTCGGGAGACCTCGCCCAACATCGAAGGTGGGAGTCTGTTAGACAATGACTGATAACGGTTTTGAGCCCGACATCGTGGCATTCTGCTGCCGGCACTGCGCCTACGCGGCGGCCGACCTGGCCGGCAGCATGCGCCTCGATTACCCGGCGTCGCTCAAGGTGGTTGAGGTACCGTGCACGGGCAAGTTCGATGTGCTGTACGCCCTGCGGGCCTTCGAGGACGGCGCCGATGGCGTGATGGTGGCCGGTTGACTGCCTGGCGACTGCCATTACCTGGAAGGTAATCTAAACGCTCGCAAACGAGTTGAATACGCCCAGAAGCTGGTCGAGGAGATTGGCCTCAACGGCCGGCGCGTTCAGATGATCAACGTCTCTGCCGCTATGGGGGCGCAGTTCGCCTTTGCCGCCGCTGAGATAACGGCCGAGATCAAGGGGATCGGGCCTAACCCGCTGCGTGAGAGGTGAGTGTGGAATGACTGTTGCACCCAGTACACTCCGACGATTCGAGATCTTCGAAGAATTCACGGATGATGAGCTAGCCGAAGTCGCCAAGCTCTGCCGTGAGGAACGGCACCACGACGCCGCCAAGCTCTTCGGCGAGGGAGACTCGGCCGAGAAGCTGCATCTCGTCCTGGAAGGCAAGGTTTCCTTGGACAAGAAGGTGCAGTTGGGCCGGAGCGGATCGAGCCGGCAGGCCACAGTGAGTATCCAGGGGCCAGGTCAGGCCGTCGGCTGGTCGAGTCTGGTTGCGCCACACATCTACACCATGTCGGGCGTGTGCATCGAACCGACCAAGCTGCTGGTGCTTGAGAGCGACGATATGCGTCGTTTTGTGGCTCAAGAGCCGGAGGCCGGCGTGAAGCTCATGAATGCCATCGCCACGCTCGTTCGAGACCGTCTGGAGGCGACGACCAAGACCTTGACGTACTTTCTGTCCATCATTTCTCACGAACTGCGATCGCCGCTGGCCGCCATCGAGAACTATCTGGAAGTCATGCTGGGCGGATTTGCCGGGGACTTCACCGCCAAGCAGACGAGAATGTTGGAGCGAAGCGCTCTGAGGGTCAAGGATCTGCGCGCTCTGATCAGCGACGTTCTTGATCTGGCGCGGATGCAGCCGGAGCACATCCAGGCGGATTTCGAGTGGTTCGATCCCATGGAGATTTGCGCGGAAGCCATCGAAGACGTTCGTCTGGCAGCCCAGGAGAAAGGGATCGACGTCGAAGTTGATGCGCCACCCAGGGTCGACCGAATCGTGGGGGCGCGCCGGCGCCTGCGTCAGGTTTGCTCCAATTTACTGTCGAACGCGATCAAGTACTCACTTGAAGGCGGCGAGGTTATCGTCCGCGTCCAAGATAAGCCTGATGGCCTAGTTATCGAAGTACTGGATGAGGGAATTGGGATCCCCGCTGAGGAGCAGGAGCATATCTTCGAGGACTTCTTCCGTGCCCGGAATGTCAGTGAGGTGAATGGTACAGGCCTGGGCCTGTCGATTGTCAAGAAAATCGTCGAAGCCCACGCCGGAGAGATTTCGTTCGAGAGCCCGTATGAGCCAGGGAAGCAAGGTGCCAAGTTCGCGGTCGCCATCTCGAAAGATCTGGCCACGTCGGCCATGAAACAGGAGGAGTGGGAAGCCGCGCATGCGTGAAACGTGATGCGTGTTGCGTAAAGAACCAAGCGGGTAACCGTTCAGGTGGTGGGAACCCTTGCGAAGGTTTGTCACTCGCATTCGGGTCGAGGTGCCCCTCGCCAGTCGAAAGTCGGCCTCTTGCCTGGGCGCTGCCACGGCTGCTCCTAACCTTCGCAAGGGTAGCTGAACGCTTACCCAAGCGGAACACGCAACGCGCAATACGGCAGAGGAGAAACGTCTGTGAGAGTGAGAAAAGAACCCTATATTCTAGTCGTCGACGATGATCCCGATATGCTGGAGATCATCACGACTGTATTGGATACGCAGCCCTATCGGCTGCGGACGGCCAGAGATGGTATGGAATGTCTTGAGTTGGCCGAAGAGGAAATCCCGGACCTGCTGATCCTCGACCTGCTTATGCCGAGGATGGATGGATTCGGTGTCATCAGAGAGTTGCGAAGCAGTCCGAAGTATGCCAATCTGTCCATCATCATCTTGACTACCGTCATCGAAGACGCCAGCCGGCGGCGCTACGAGCTGGAGACTGGCATGGGGATGGACGTCCAAGACTACATCGAAAAACCGGTCGCCCCAGCCGAGCTGCTGAATCGCGTGAAGGCGATTCTGGAGCAACCCTATATCCTGGTGGCTGACGACGACCCCGACATGCTTGAAAGCATCACGAGCGTGCTGAGGAGCCGGCCCTTCAAGCTGCAGACCGCCAAAGACGGCCACCAGTGCGTGGAGATGATTGGGAAGAAGGTTCCAGACCTGTTGATCCTCGATCTGCTCATGCCCAAGATGGACGGGTTCGGTGTGATTCGGGAGTTGAGGAAGAACCCCCGCTACGCCGATATATCCATCATCGTCCTAACTGCCGTTATCGAAGATGCCAGCCGGCGTCGCTACGAGCTGGAAACAGGTCGGGAGATGAAGGTGCAGGCCTACCTCGAGAAGCCGGTAGCGCCTGCCGAACTGCTGCGTCGCGTGAACGAAGTGCTGTAGATGTAGGAATTTCGGATTGCGGATTTTGAAGTTTTCCACTCCGCAGTCCACGATCCGAAGAGGAATGGGGTGAGGTGGGACATGAAACGTCCGAAATCCCAAACTCGAAATCCGCTATCCGCTATCCGCTATCCGCAACGCCGTCCTGAGCCTGTCGAAGGGTCCGCTATCGGCGCGGTGATGGTCGTCGGCGGAGGCATCGCCGGCATCCAGGCCTCGCTGGACCTGGCCGAGGCTGGCTTCAAGGTCCACTTGGTGGAGTCCAAATCGGCTATTGGCGGGCACATGGCACAGCTTGACAAGACTTTTCCTACCGACGACTGTGCCATGTGCACCATCAGCCCCAAGCTGGTGGAGACGGGCCGGCATCTCAATATAGAAATCCTGGTTGACAGCGAGGTCATCGGTCTCACCGGCGAGGCGGGTGACTTCACGGCAACCGTTCGGCGTAAGCCACGATACATCGACATCGACAAGTGCAATGGCTGCGGTGACTGTGCCGAAGTCTGCCCGGTGATCATACCTGGCCGCTTCGACGAGGGGCTGAAAGTCCAGCGTGCCGCCTACCGCCTCTACCCCCAGGCCATCCCCAACGCCTATGCCATCGAGAAGCTGGGCATTGCTCCATGCCGCGACGCCTGCCCCACAGGACAGCGGGCCCAGGGCTATATCGCCCTCATCCGCGAAGGCCGCTACGAGGACGCCCTGCGGGTCATCAAGGAAGACAACCCCTTCCCTGGTATCTGTGGCCGCATCTGCAACCATCGCTGCGAGGACGCCTGCAACCGGTCTCTGGTAGACGAACCTGTAGACATCCGGGCGCTGAAGCGCTTCATCATTGACAAAGTGTACGCCAAGCCCCGCGTGCCACGGGAGCGGTGCGAGGTCAAGTACGACAAGCGGGTAGCCATCATCGGTGGCGGCCCGTGTGGTCTAACAGCGGCCCAGGACCTGGTCATGCTCGGCTATCCTGTTACCGTCTTCGAGGCCTTGCCGGTCGCCGGCGGCATGCTGCGTGTGGGGGTGCCCGAATACCGCTTGCCCGCAGCCGTCATCGAGCGCGAGATCGCCGACATTGTGGATCTGGGCGTGGACCTGCGGCTCAACCATCCGGTTGAAAACCTGGACAAGGTTTTCGAGCAGGGGTACGAGGCCGCCCTCATCGCCGTGGGGGCGCACGAGGGCATCCGCCCGCGCATCCCTGGCGCCAATCTGGGCGGCGTGCTGATCAACACCCGTTTCCTACGGGACGTGCGATTGGGCAATCCGCCCGAGTTGGGCGACAAGGTCTGCGTCATCGGCGCCGGCGACGTCGCCATGGATGTGGCCCGTACAGCCGTCCGCATGGGGAAGAAGGTCCACATTCACTACCGCCGTTCCCGTGAGCAAGCCACCGGTGACAAAGAGGAAATCCGTCACGCTGAAGAGGAAGGCGTTGTCTTCAATTTCCTTTCCAACCCGGTGGAGATCATCAGCGATGGGAACGGACGTGTGGTCAGCATGCGTTGCGCCCGCATGGAGTTGGGTGAGCCCGACGCCAGTGGACGGCCGCGGCCAGTGACCATCCCGGGCTCGGAGTACTCTGTGCCCTGTGACAACGTCATTTTCTCCATTGGTCAGCGGGCCGGCCTGGCTTTCATTCCTGAAGACGCCGGCGTGGGCCTGACCGAATCGAACACCATCGCCGTCAACCCCAACACCCTGGCAGCGACGCGGCCTGATGTATTCGCCGCTGGAGATGCGGTCAGCGGCACGGCTTTCGTCATCGATGCCATCGCCTCTGGTCATCGAGCTGCTGAGAGCATCCACCGCTACCTGCAAGGTGAGCATTTGGAGCCGCCGCCCGAGCCTGAACTGCCCGTCGTCAGTATGACGCATGAGGAGATCCAAGAACAGATACGGGCCGGCGAGGTGAAACCAACGCCGCGCCAGGGTGTGCCGGAACTGCCGGTCGAGGAGCGGACAGACAGTTTTGAGGAAGTGACCAGAGGTTATACTGATGAACTAGCACAGGCCGAAGCGGCGCGCTGTCTGGCTTGCGGAATTTGCTCTGAGTGCCTGAGTTGCCAGTATCATTGCGGTCTCGGGGCCATTGATCACAACATGGTCGAGCAGATAGAGGAGGTCAACGTCGGCGCGGTGATCTTGGCTCCAGGCTATCAGGCGTATCAGGCTGAACTGTCGCAAGAATTTGGATGGGGGCGCTATCCGAACGTCGTGACGGCGCTGCAATTCGAACGCCTGTTGAACGCTGGCGGCCCCACCGATGGACACGTCCAGCGTCCATCCGATGGTAAGACGCCGAAGAAGATTGCCTTCCTGCAGTGCATTGGCTCCCGCGATCAGTCCCACGACTACTGCTCGGCCGTCTGCTGCATGTATGCGACTAAGGAAGCCAGCATGGCCGTGGAGCACGAACCTGATACGGAAGTCCACGTTTTCATGATGGACATGCGGGCCTTCAGCAAGGGCTACGAGGAGTACTACCACCGCGCTCGTGACAAACACGGTATCAAGTACACTCGCTGCCGAGTCTCGTCGGTTACGCAGAAGCCAGAAGACCACAACCTTGTCGTGCGTTACGTTCCATCTGAACTCTCAGACGGCGCAATACGCAATACGCAATACGCAACACGCGAAGAAGAATTTGACATGGTCGTCCTCTCCGTCGGTATGGAGATGTCGGAGAGTGTGCGCGAGTTGGGTCGCGAGCTGGGGGTAGAGTTGGACGAGTATGGTTTCTGCCACACTGTACAGTTCCAGCCACTGGAAACGAGCAAACCTGGCGTCTACGCCGCCGGCCCCTTCCGCGAGCCGAAGGACATCCCGGAGACGGTGATCGATGCTAGCGGAGCAGCGGCACTGGCCGGCGGACTGCTGGCGCCGGAGCGAGGCACCCTCGTCACGCACGAGGAGTATCCGCCAGAGCGGGACGTGTTGCAGGAGGAGCCGCGCATCGCGGTCTTCGTCTGCCACTGTGGGAGCAACATCGCCGGCTTCCTGGACGTGCCTGGCGTGGCCGAATACGCGAAATCGCTACCGAACGTGATCCATGCGGAGGACAACCTGTACACTTGTTCACAGGACAGCATTACGCACATCACAGAAACGATCGAAGAACTGGGGGCCAATCGGGTAGTCGTGACAGCTTGTACGCCGCTGACCCATGGCCCGCTATTCCAAGACAGTATTCGGGCAGCGGGCCTGAACCCGTACCTGTTCGAGATGGCCAACATCCGCAATCAGTGCTCGTGGGTGCACTCGGATGATTGGGGCGGTGCCACGCAGAAGGCCAAGGATCTGGTACGTATGGCGGTGGCGCGGGCCGGCCGGCTCCAGCCGCTCCACACCGAGCCGATGTCGACTAGACAATCAGCGTTAGTGATCGGTGGAGGGCCGGCGGGGTTGACGGCGGCGCTGTCCCTGGCCGATCAGGGGTTCCCAGTGCACTTGGTCGAGCGGGACGATGCCTTGGGTGGCAATTTGCGTCACCTACACTATGCTCTGGAAGATGTGATTGGAGATCGGAGATTAGAGACTAGAAAATCTGAAATCAGAGAGCCACAGGCGTATCTGGCGGATCTGGTGGAGCAGGTGCAGGCGAATTCGCTGATCGACGTGCACCTGGAGACGGAGTTGGTGAAAACCGGTGGCTTCGTGGGTAACTTCACCTCGGTGTTGCAGCATAACGTGGCTGGCAACGGCCGCCGCTTTGAGGTGGAGCACGGCGCCACCATCGTCGCTACCGGCGGCCAGGAATATCGCGGTCCGGAGTACGGCTACGGTACCGGCCCCCGTATCGTCACCCAGCAGGAGTTCGAGGCGCTGCTGGCAGAGGAGCAGAGGAGCAGAGGAGCGGAGGAGCAGGGGAGCAAGGGAGCAGGGGAGCAAGGGAGCAGGGGAGAATTCACCTTTGCAGAGACTTCGGCAAGACGGAAGACGCAAGACGAACCACGCACCACGAACCACGCACCACGCAGCGTCGTCATGATCCAATGCGTGGGGCCGGCCGAAGAGTACTGCAGCCGCATCTGCTGCACGACGGCGTTGAAGAATGCCTTGATGCTGAAGCAGCTCAAGCCCGATGCTGACGTCACCGTTCTCTACCGCGACATCCGGACGTATGGTTTCAAGGAGCGATTGTACACCGAAGCGCGGCGGGCCGGCGTCCGCTTTGTGCGGTACGATCTCGACCGCAAGCCGGCGGTGACGCATGGTGACGACGGGTTGGGTGTCCAGGTGTGGGAACCCATTCTTGGCATGGAGCTGATGCTGGAGCCCGATGTGCTAGTCTTGAGCATGCCGATCGTGCCATCCGAAGGTGCGCGGGAGCTCGCTAGCCGGCTGAAGGTGCCGGTGGATCTGGATGGCTGGTTCCAGGAGGCGCACGTCAAGCTGCGGCCGGTGGACTTCTCGTCGGACGGGGTGTTCATGGCCGGCTTGGCGCACTATCCGAAGCTGTTGGATGAGACCATCGTCCAGGCCCAAGCGGCGGCTGCACGGGCGGCCACCATCCTCAGCAAGGGGACGATGACGGTCGGCGGTGTAGTGGCTCAGGTGGACCCGGAGGCCTGCGTAGGGTGTCTCACCTGCGTGCGGGTGTGCCCCTTCGACGCGCCGCAGGTCAGCGCCGAATTCACGGGTGTGGGGGGTGTGATCGGCGCAGCCAACATCAATCCGGCCCAGTGTCAGGGCTGTGGCATCTGCGCCGCCGAGTGCCCGGCCGGCGCCATCCAACTTAGGCACTTCCGAGACGAGCAGTTGGATGTGAAGGTCGCAGCTCTGATGGAGGAGTTCGTAGTAAGCCACGGAGTGGAGCGGAGTGGCGCGGCGTGAGGCGGCACTCCGGCTTGCGCCATCCAGCTCAGGCACTTCCGAGACGAGCAGTTGGATGCCAAGGTCTCGGCGTTGATGGAAGGGTTCGTAGTAAGCCACGGAGTGGAACGGAGTGGCGTGGCGTGAGACGGCACTCCGGCTTGCGCCTG
>JAANWY010000207.1 GCA_018263655.1 Anaerolineales bacterium
TGCTCTTCCGATCTTCCTGATCGCGCCCAACACATGCGGTGCAGATCACCTTCATCCAATATCCCGGGGATAACGAGTACGTGCGTATCGAGAACGCAGGTACCGAGGCCCAGGATCTGACCGGCTGGCACCTGCTCAGCGGCGTCGGCCAAGAGCGCTACGATTTCCCGGCAGGCCACATGCTGCAACCCGAAGCGTTTGTCCGCATACACTCCGGGCCAGACGCGACTAACGATCCGCCGTTCGATATGCTGTGGACAGCCGAGTACGTCTGGGACGACGAGGGGGACCGCGCCGAGCTCTACGATTCTGAGGGGAGGCTGGTCGATGGTCGGTGCTACAAGCAGGGGTGTAACTGAACCACTGGGCAGAGACTAGATATGGACGCTGTGTTGGGCGCGATCAGGAGGCCCGCGCCCAACATCGAAAGTTCAACATTGAAACAACGCTGTTACTGCGTCGGGATTGACTCCACGATGAAGCTCTCCGTCCATGCCGGCCGCGGTGGCTTCGGGTCCATCACTTGCCAGGCCTCGTCGGTCAGGCGATCACTCATAGGTTGCTTGAATTCGAAGTAGGAGAACACTCCACCAAGAGCCACCATTTGCTCGCCATCCACTAGCACGACAACGTAAATGGGGAACGCATCGCCCACCCCCTCTTCCAGCACTAGACCCGAATTCGGATCGGTATGCACGTCGGCGATGAGGGCCATCCGGCTGTCAGCCTGGGAGGCAACGGTTCCCTCAACTTCTTCCGAGAAGGTGGTGAGTGTTTCCAACGTCTGGCCAATGTTATGGATGGTCAAGTACTCGTCGTCAGTTAGTGACTCGCCGCGCAGCTCTTTCTCGCTCATGGTCTTGAGCGCCAGCAGCAGTTGTTCCATGCCGTCCAGTTTTTCCGCCACCTCGTCGTGGAGTAAACCACGCCGGCTCAAGCCGGCCCGCATCTGAGCCGTGAGCGCAGCCAGGCGAGCATAAACCCACGGCTGTGGCTCCACGTAGCCACGTGGCGGTTCGGGGGCCGAAATAATTCCGCTGTGCGACTGTTTGGCGTAGAGAATGGTATCGTGACGCAGTTCTGTCCAGGAGCCCAGCCACGTGTGGAGGTCTTTGTCGGCCCAGGCCGGCGTCTGCATGAAGTAGGGGTATCCCTCGCCCTTGACCTCCAGCAACGGGCGCAGCGTGTGGAGCCAGTTCCAATACAGATTGGACGTCCACTGTGCTTCCGGCAAGGCTGCGAACTCGTCTTGCACCTTCGCCAACTGCTCGGCATAGCCGTCGTAATCCGTGTCCCCTTCGTTAGTGAGGATGGCCAGGGCGTGTGCACTGTTCAAGGCTGCCGGCACGTCCAGCCCGCGCGGAAAACCTCGAATGCCGGCAGACATGGTAAACGGTACACCGGTTCCCTGGTAGGCCCCCCCGACCTCGTCGTAAACCAGTTGCTGGAAGATGTAGCTGTCGGGGATGAAGCGCTGGCCCATGAAACGGAAACTCTGCGTCACCGCCTCCGGGCCCTCACCCGGATCGACCCAGCCGCCGACGATGGCCGGCTTGCGCAGTCGCCGCGCTGCGTCGATGAAAGCGTCCAGTTGGGCGTCATCGGCTAGGGCGCCTGGGCCGGGGAGGTCGCCGTACACCTGCCGGGCGACGTCGGCGTAGTCGTAGACGGTCAGGTCATCGGCGGTGCCCACGAAGAAAGCGGTCGGTTCGTAGATGCGCTCCCACACGTCGAGGGCCGGCTCGCCGTCGATGTGGGCGTTGTGGAGCGCGCGCACGATGAGTAGCGCTCCCCGCGTTTCGCGCCGCGCCGCCTCGGGATCGTCGGGGGTCTTCAGATGAAACGCCATCTGACCGTACCACATCATCGCTCGGAAGTAGCGCTCGAAGTCCGCGTTGCGGGTGTAATGGCCGCGCGGTACATACTGGCTGTAGTCTTCCTGGTAGCCGAAGATGGGAGACTGGGCGAATCCCGCATGCGCTTCGATCAACGCCAGTTCCCGCCCCACGAGGTCTTGCACGGGCGCCGGTACCTCGGCATCGGGTGTCAGCAGTTTGGTCGCCACGGCGAAGAAAGCCAGGTTCTGACGGGCGGCACCTCGCACAGATCCGGCGGCAGCCGAGTAGTCAGCCTCGGCCGACGCTAGCATCGCCGCGTTGAGTCCCCGGAGATTGGCGATGAAGTGCTGCTTCTCCGCCAAACGGAGGGCGTAGTCATACAAAATGTGAAATGCGTGCAACACTGCGTCCGTCGTCACGAAGGCGGGGATGCTGGCCCAATATGCAGTCTGGTATATGCGAGAGATTTCTGCGTGACCGTCAGGGACGACCACGAAGCCGTTTGTCTCCAAGACAGTCCGTTGCCCATCAGACAGCCGCGCCGGCACATCGAGATTGCGTACAGCATCCAGATTCGGAACGTAGGGCGGTGCATTGGGTGTCACATCTACAGGCACCGGGTCATAGTCCGCGAACCCGCCGGCTTCCACCAGTTCCCCACCCCCTATCACGAGCGGCATATACTGTGTGAACTGGATGGGGGAAGCCTCCGAGACCGGCTGAGCGCCCACCAGGCCGAACGACAGTAGTAAGAGCAACAAAATCACACTTGCTGTTGCCAACGATGAATCGATTCGCTTCATAGCCTCACTCTCCTTCTAGGAGTGGAGCAGGTTATTCATTCAAAGCTCCTGCCACTCTCTATGACGCAAAGCTCCCTTTTGCGTTGTCCAGCCTCGTAGTATAATGAGCGCTGGCGCAGTGGTTGGGAACCGTGATTAAATAACTTGTGCATTTGAAGCTATACGGTACCGGCCAAATGGGTAAGTTATTTAATTCTCATTCCTTAGCTAACAGTGTTCAGTAAACAACTCGTAAGCGTTCAGCTACCCTTGCGAAGGTTAGGAAGAACCTTGGCAAGAGGCCGATTTTCGACTGGCGAGGGGCACCTCAACCCGAAAGCGATTGGCAAACCTTCGCAAGGGTAGCTGAACAGTTACAACAACTCGACCAGCACAGAGGAGGTGCTTATGTCAAAGATAGTCATCTCGGCCGGCGATGTGTCCGTGCCGGCGGAACTGAACGACAGCCCTACGGCCCAGCAAGTTCGGGATGCGTTGCCAATTGAAGGCCGGGCCAGCACTTGGGGCGACGAAGTCTACTTCGAGATCCCGGTGGCGGCCGAGCCGGCGCCTGATGCTCGCGCCGACGTCGAAGTAGGCGAGTTGGGCTACTGGCCAGCAGGCCGGGCCTTCTGCATCTTTTTCGGCCCGACGCCGGCCAGCGTCGGGGAGCAGCCACGAGCAGCGAGCCCCGTCAACGTCGTGGGCCGTGTCCTGGGTGATGCAACGCAGTTTCGCATCGTTCGGGCCGGCACACGCGTGCGAATCGAGCGCAAGCCGTAACTGAGACGGAGATAACAGTCATGTCCCACCCACAAATCGATCAGCAAATCACGTTCCTGTACACGCGAAATCTGGAGGCGACGGCTCAGTTCTACGAGGAGACGCTTGGCCTACCATTGGCCCTGGATCAGGGTGACTGCTGCATCTACCAGGTGAGCGGCGACGGCTATGTCGGCTTCTGCAAGCGGGCAGAAGCGCCAGAGGAGCCGGCCGGCGTGATTTTCACCATCATCACACCCGAAGTAGACGCGTGGCACGCCTATCTGCACGACCGAGGCGTCACGTTCGAGAAGCCGCCAGCCCTCAACCCCGAGTACAACATCTATCACTGCTTCCTGCGCGATCCCAACGGCTATCTCATCGAAATCCAGCGCTTCGAGGAAGATCAGTTAACCGTAATTCGCACCTAGCGTGTTGGTCGAAGGTCTCCTGACCGAGCCCGATTCGCCCCTTCGACAAGCCCTTCGACGGGCTCAGGACGCCGCTCAGGACGTCGCTCGGTCAGGAGACCTTCGGCGATCAGAGATCAAATCACTGGACTGTGAGAGCCTGCGCTGCAAGCTGCAAATCCACGATATTGACTGTTTCGTCACCGTTTAGATCATGGCGGTCCGCGTAGCCGTCTTGCCCGAGGCTTAGGCGCCAGTGGTTGGCCAGATCGACGAGGTCGGCCAAGTCCACGGTGCCGTCACAGGTGACGTCGGCCAGCATGCAGACAATGCCGGCTTTCTCGGCCAGTGCGGCCACAACGGCTTTAATGATGGCTGCACCTTGGGCCGGCACAACATTCTCCGGCAGGTCGTCAACCGAGTGGCCTAAGTTGTACAAATTGAAGTAGTCCCAGTACTCCGCTTCGATCATCAGGACGGCCGGCACCTCTTCGTCCAAGAAGGGCTTGTGATCGCTACAGCATGGATTGTTGTCAAGCGCAATCTCGAGCGGTGTGTACGCCGCCGCCATTGAGGCTAGATGGTCACGAAAATCCCCCATCCAGGGTGTGTTGGTAGGCGAATAAGATTCAAGCCTGACGTCAAGATTGGCATCGCTCGTAAAACCGATCATGTCCAGATTGTAAACGCCGCGCACGTCGTCTAGCTCACCGGCACTCTTCAGGTCCGATACGTAGGCGTCACTCCCGTACAAGCCCTGCTCTTCACCGGAGAAAGCAATCAGTCGAACGGTGCTAGCCGGCGTCTGATCCGCCAACACGCGCGCTATCTCCAACAACGCAGCCGTTCCGCTGGCGTTGTCCTCGGCGCCGGGTGCGAGAGCTAATGACGTCTGCACCGTCCGAGCCCGAGAATCGAAGTGGGCGCCGACGATGTAGACGGCGTCGGGGTGCAGATAGCCGACCCGCTCGCCGACGACATTGTGCCGCGTTCCTAAATAAGCGAAGGAGTGAAAAGACGGCGTCCAACCGAGGCCGGCCAGCGTCTCAGAAATCCAGTCCCGCGCCTGGAGGTTGCCGTAGCTCGTGGTGTAGCGTGTCCCCCAGACGTTTCCTTCGACAGCGCCGAACTGCGCCAAGGTTTCGACATCGGCGTGCCAGCGGTCACCGTCGACGCGAGTCACGAGACCGGCGATGCTGGTATCCGTCGCCAGAGGGCTGAGCGAGATCGATTGGATGCTTGAGGGATTGGCTATGTGTTGATGGGGCTTGTGATCACCGCGCGGAGGTGACGGGTGAGGCGGCTGCGCTGCGGCGGAGCCGGCCAGTCCTAACCACAACACCACGAAGAGCGCTGCGAGCACGCCGATGATGGGCGACAGAATTCGCTTCCTGGACACAAATCTCTCCAATCCGTTCAGGTGGTAGAACTCCCTTAATCTGTTAGACGCTGAATTGCTACCCAGAATCGTGAAAAGTAGGTGAAGAAATAGTGAGAGGGAGACTCAGTAGATCGAGTTGTACTCGGCCTGCATCGCTAGAGCCGGACGACTGGGGGATCTGGCAATTCTCACAGAACAAGATTTGGACTGAGACTCGGTAAATCGCAATCTAGGTTCGTAGTCAGCCACAGAGGCGAAGCCGGAGTGGCGTCCCGGCATCCTGCGGTACCACGACGGCACTCCACTGCGTTCCGGACGGATGTGCGCATCCGCGCTCACTACGAACGGGCTTTGCATTTACCAAGGCTACAACTCAACCGGCTTGCGACGGATGTCAACGTCGGGCAGCGGCTCGTCGCTGCGAGTGACGATGCGCCAGAGTTCCGCCAGTGCGCCGGCCACCAGCCGCCGACGGGTCAGGACTTTGTACGTCTTGCCGTTCTCGCCGTTGGCAGCAATCTCGACGGCTTTCTCGGCCGGCACCTCCGGCGCATTCGCCCACATGCGCAGAATGCGCGGGAAGTACTTGAAGCGCCGTGGCAGCTCATCGCCGACGATCTCGACATCCGTCAGCATATCGGTCAGCACCATGCCCGGGTTGAAGAGGATGATGTCCACGCCGTGGTCAGCATACTCCTGCGCCAGTCCCTGCGTGAAATTGCCCACCCACGCCTTCGTCGGGGCGTAGGCGTTCTGGAACGGCGCTGGACTATCGGCGCCGCGCCCGCTCAGGTTGATGAGCTTGCCGGCGCCTCGGGGCAGCATCTGCTCCAGCGCGACGCGCGATCCGTAGTAGGTACCTAAGGTGTTCGCGCGTAGAACCGTTTCGTATCGTTCGATCGGTTTGTCCAGCGTGCGCCCGTATGGGCCGGACAGTGCCGCGTTGTTCACCCAGATATCGATGTGCCCAAATCGTTCGATGGCCCGATCTGCGAGATCTTGTACCTGGGTCAGATTGCCGACGTCGCACGGCACACCGAGAACGGTTCCGCCCATATCGGTGAGTGATTGGGCAGTTTCTTCGACGGCGGCCGGCGTCCGTGATGACACGACGATACTGGCGTCTTCCCGCACGCAGGCTTCGGCAATCGCCCGCCCGAGTCCACGCGTACTGCCGGTGATGACGGCGACCTTGTTGGCTAGCTTCATTGTCTCATTCCACCTCAATACTTGGCGCAAATTCAGGCTCGGTCCGTCCCGTTGGTTCTTCCGGTTCCGTTGAGTCCGCTGTCTCTCGCGCTTCGATCATCGCCCGTTCTTCTTCACGGCTCTTCAGCAGCGCGCCTAGCAAGCCGGCGATGAAGCCGATGGCGCCCACGAAGAGGTATGCCTGATGGAAGCCGGTCAACCCGCCACCGACCGACGTCACTACAGCGCCGGCCAGCGCCGACCCCAGCGCGATCCCGATACTGTTGAAGACGCCGATGATGGCCAGCGCCGCGCCACGGTCCTCCGGATCGGCTTCGTTGACGGCGATGTAGCGCGTCGGGGCACCCAACAAGCTGCTCAGCCCGAGGCCAACGATCACAGTGGACAGAATGAACACAGAGGTGCTCGCCGCGATCGTTCCGAGCATGATCATACCGAGCGACGTTGCCAGTCCGCCGAACATCAGCACGATTCGCGAGCCCACTCTGTCCAGCAGTCGCCCCACACCTGGCATGCCGACGAACATCGTCGCCGCCAGCGGCATGATCATCAGGCCCGCCGAGCGCTCGCCGAGGCCCAGTGCCAAGCCGGCCAGCGTCGGCAGGAAGAAGATGCCGGCCTCGCCCAGGCCGGCGGTGCCGCTCAAGATGTTGGCCAGCACGATCTGGCGCCGGCTGAACAGGGCCGGCTTCACCACTGGGTCTTCAGCTCGGTGCTCAATTCGCCAGAAAATCGGTAGCAGCACGGCCGAGAAAGCCAGGAACGGCCAGACCGCGTTCAGGCTGCCGATGAGATTTTCGCCGTCGAGCTGGTTGACGCCGTACGTGAAGGAGACGAGCAGGATGTCGAGCACCACCATGCCCAGCCAGTCGAACGCCGGCGGCTCCTCCTCGCGGGCGATTGGCAGGTTGCGGAATGAGAGCCACATCACGATCAGCGCAATTGGGAAGTTGATGGCGAATATCCACGCCCAGCCGGCAACGGCCAAGATGATCACGCCCAGCAGCGGCCCCACGATGGCGGCCACGCCCCACAAGGCGCCCACGATTCCCAAAGCGAAGCCACGTCGCTCCGGTGGGAACGTATCGCCGATGACGGCGTTGGCGACCGGGAAGATGCCGCCGGCACCCGCGGCCTGAATCCCGCGCCCGACCAGGAACACACCCAGATCAGGCGCCGAAGCGGCCAGGAGCGAGCCGGCACCGAACAGAATCACGTCCAGTGTGTAGATCGCGCGCCGGCCATAGATGTCCGAGAGCCGCGCCATCAGCGGCATGCTGACGATGTTGACGAGGACGTACACCGTCAGCGCCCAGCTCATATCGCGCGTCGATGCGCCGAAGGCTTCTTCCAAAACGGGGAAGGCCGGCGCCACGATGGTAATGTCCAGAGCGCCCATAAAGACGCCCAGAAGCACAGTGATAAGTACAGCTCGCTGTTTTCGATCCATTCAGTCTTTCCTCGCTAATTCGAAGGTACGCAAGAGCGCAGAATAGGGTATCACCGATGGGGAAGAATGTCAAGCGTGGAGATTACAAAATGGGGCGGAAGCAGATTGTGCTGAAGGGCGCCGGCGCCAGGCGCTCGAAGTCGGGGTCGTCGTCTACGTTACCAGCACAGTGGCTTTTCATGGTGGCTCCCTTGGTGTAGAATTCTCCGTAAGACTGCGAATTGGAAGGGTTGTGACGCTGACCGCGAGACTTAGGGAGGATGAACTAGCATGACGGACACACTTTTGTGGACTTTCGAGGACTATGAACGCTTTGTCCAACACGACGACTACTTCGCCCGCAGCTGGGCCGTCTATCGCATTCAGGATCAGTATCCGGAGCGCGCGGCTGAAGCCTTTGTCAGCCTGCTGACGGATTGGGACACGTACCACCGAATCGTGGCGGCCGAGACGCTCGGTAAGACTGGCGACACTCGCTACGAGCCGGCGCTGCTAGATGTCTTATCTGAGCCGGAGGATCTGGTCAGGCGGCGGATCATTGTGGCGCTGGGTCAGCTTCGGTCCGAGACGCTGCGCCCGGAACTCATCCGGGAACTTGATGCTGCTGAGGTCGAGCCGGCTCGAGGGTACGGCGATCCTCGTTCGGCTGCTGCTACCGCCTTGGGCCACTATCCGGATGCTGAAGCTCGGGCCGCCCTGTGGCGCTTTGTCGAGCGATATCCGCTGGACGATCAGTTGGCGGACGACGCCTTCGAGGGAATTCTGCGTTTTCCAGAGGTGGACGCTGTCCCGCGACTCGTGCGACGCTATCGAGAGCTCACGCCGACGCGCAGTTGGGCCGGCGCCCTCTCAGCGTTTGCCGATGCGGCCGGCGTGCGACGACTGGTCGAAGAACTCACCTCAGAGGTCAAGAAGAGACAGGTTACGGTGTGGGAGACTCTGGAAGCATGGCTCGGCCAGTCGCTGATGGCGTCGGTGGATTTCGAAGAAGCGTTCGAAGCAGCGGCGGAGAGAGACTATGCTGGGCTGTTACCCCGTATCGCTGCTGAAATCAGACACGTCGCTCAGGAACAGGAGGATGACGTAGACGCTTGGCGCGCCGCCTGGGCCGCTGGCGAGGTGCCCACGGGTTACCGGTGGCGGATGACGTACAGCGAGATGCTTGTCTCCGCTTTGGCCGAGAACGCCTCGCGTGGCCGCGAGCGTTATCTCGATGAGGTTAGCCTTGGCCTGGCATTGTTGGGCCAGATATTGACCGATTACGACGACGAGGGGGCGTTGGAAGCTGCATCGGATGCCGAGGCGCGCCGCAAGGTTCTGTTGGGGATACTGGGCTCACCACGACAGAACGTCATGCCAGACGTGGTAGATCAAGTCGCGGCGCTAGGGCCGGCCGTGGTGCCTGATCTCGTCGGTGTGCTGAGAGGCGTCCGCTACTGGGGCTGCGAGCGAGCGCTGAACGCACTGGAGCACATCGCTCGGGCGCATCCAGGCGCGGCCGACGCTGCCGTGCCCGCCATCCTCGATCTGATCGATGAGTTCCAGGGTGACTTCGTGTTAGAGGCAGCGGAGGAAGCCTTGCGCGCTATCGGCCCGGGGGCGGTGGAGGAGGCAGCCGCTTGGTTAGGCCGAGTTGATTACGTCTACGACATCTACGTCACGGGAGCTATCGGTGAGATTCCGACGGAGACGTCCGTTGATGTATTGCTGGACCATATCGATGATAAAGGCATGCTAGAAGAGATGGACGTCGAAGGGCTGGCGTCGCTGGGCCACCGGCGCGTTATGCCCCTCTTGCGGTCGATCTACCAGCCCGGCGATCCGCTGGTGGCTCGCGCGCTGTACACCGTCGGCGTAGTCAATGGCTACACAGGCCCAGGGATGAGGGAGTGGCGGGCCATCGCCCAGGAGCAACAAGATCAGATTGCCCGCATCTTCGCTGATTCCCGCGATGAAGAGGAGGGGTTCATTTCCGAACGCCCTGGACCGCCCGAAACAGACACCGAGCAAAGCGGGCGGCGCCGGCGCCGGCGGAAGAAGTCTGAGCGCAAGGAGCCGAAGAAGAAAGACAAGAAAAAACGGAAGCGCCGGCGAAAACGGCGTTAGGAAGTGATGTGAAAATGTCCTTCGTTCCCTGGCTCACGACCAGAGCCGGCCTGGTGTCACGCTGGCTGTTGCAACTCGATCAACCGGCGCCGGCCCGCAGCGATGAGGAGATTGCGGCGGAGGTAGAGCGCAACTATCGTTGGAATTTCACCGTCAACCTGCTGGAGAGCGCCACTTTCTGGTTTGGTCTTAGTTTTGTGTCTTCCAGCACGATTGTGCCGCTCTTCATCAGCAAGCTGACGTCCAGCCCGCTGCCCATCGGGCTGGCGGCTGTGATTGCGCAGGCCGGCTGGTTCCTACCCCAGCTCTTCACCGCCAATGTGGTAGAACGGCTGGCGCGCAAGAAGCCGGTCGTCGTCAATCTGGGGCTCTTTCTGGAGCGCGCGCCGATGTGGGTGATCGTGCTTGCTGCACCCATGGCGGCACGGTCGCCGGCATGGGGACTGGGGCTTTTCTTCGTCGGGTATGCGTGGCACGTCTTGGGAGCCGGCACGATTGCAACGGCCTGGCAGGACCTCATCGCGCGCTGTGTCCCGGTGGATCGGCGGGGGCGGTTCTTCGGCACGATGATGTTCCTCGGCGCCGGCATGGGGACGGTGGGAGCCGGCCTGAGCACCTGGCTCTTGAAGACGTTCCCCTTCCCCACAAACTTTCTGTACACCTTCACCATAGCCGCGGCCGCCATCGCCTGGTCTTCGAGATTCCGCTTCATGGTTGTCCATGGCGTACAGATCGGAAGAGC
>JAANWY010000208.1 GCA_018263655.1 Anaerolineales bacterium
GATGAACTCAGGACGTCGCTTCGATACGCTTCGCTACTCAGGGTGCTCATCCCGAGCCCGACGAGGGGCTAGCCGTGATCTCGACGCCAACTGGTGACTCATTTATGCCGAGCATTACTAGCTCAAGTCGCCTTCGCCTTGCCAGAAAGCATCGACGTGGGCGCGGAGCAAGGCATGTTCTGGCGCTGATAGATCGGCATCTCTGCGGAAAATCTCCAGGGCCTCGGCGCGGGCAGTTTCCAAAATGTCGACGTCGCTGAGCTTGGCCGCCCTTAAATCTGGCAGACCGCTCTGGCGGGTGCCGAAAAACTCGCCGGGGCCGCGGAGCTTCAGGTCTTCCTCTGCCAGACGGAAGCCGTCCTGTGTGTTTTCCAGGATGTCCAGTCGAGCCTGGGCGTTCGCCGATGGTGATTGGGCCAGCAAGAGGCAATACGATCGGTGTTCACCACGGCCGACACGACCTCGGAACTGGTGGAGCTGCGCTAACCCGAATCGATCGGCGCCCTCTACGACCATGACGGTGGCGTTGGGCACGTCGATACCAACCTCCACAACCGAGGTGGAGACGAGGGTGTCCAGATCGCCGGCCCGGAATTGTGCCATGACGGTCTCTTTTTCGTCGTTCTTCAGCCGGCCGTGCATCAGGCCCAGCTCCAGGTCTGGAAACACCTCCTTCTGCAGGCGCTCGTACTCCTCGGTGGCGGCCTTAGCTTCGATCTTGTCCGAAGCTTCGACGAGTGGGCAGATGACGAACGCCTGCCGGCCCTTCTCGATCTGCGACCGGACGAATTGATAGGCGCGCTCGCGCTCCCGGGGGGGCACTTTGCGCGTGCGAATCATCTGGCGGCCCGGCGGCATCTCATCGATCACCGAGATATCCAGATCGCCGTAGACGGTCAGCGCCAAGGTGCGGGGGATTGGCGTAGCGCTCATCACCAGCACGTGCGGCGCGTAACCCTTCTGGCGCAGCGCCGAACGCTGGCTGACACCGAATCGATGCTGCTCGTCGATGACGACGAAGGCGAGCTCGTCGAATTCCACGCCTTCCTGAATCAGGGCGTGCGTCCCGATCACGATGTCGGCCTCGCCGGCGGCCATTTCTTCGTAGACGGCGTCCTTTTCGGATCTGGTCAGGCTGCCGGTCAGGAGCCGTACCTTGGGGCGCGGGAAATCGGCCGCGGGGCGCGGGGAATCGGCCGCAGTCTCCGAACTCCCCACCTCGGCAGTCAGGGATTCCAGGAAGTTCGTCACGCTGCGATAGTGTTGCTCGGCCAAGATCTCAGTGGGCGCCATCAGAGCTGCTTGGGCCTCGTTCGCTACGGCCATGAGCATGGCGGTGACGGCGACAACGGTCTTGCCGGAACCCACATCACCTTGCAGGAGCCGGCTCATCGGCCGTTCGTGCGTCACATCGTGCAGGATTTCGTTCAGTACTCGGTCTTGAGCTGACGTCAGCTGGAAGGGGAGGCTGTCGATGGTGAGCTTCAGGACATCGTGATCGATCTCCAGCGCATGGGCTGTCTCTTGCTGCCACATCCGTCGCTGGCGCAGGACGCCGAGTTGGATCAGCAGGAACTCGTCGAAGCTGAGCCGGCGGCGGGCCTCCTCGAGCGTGTCCCCGTCATCGGGGAAATGGATCTGGGTGAGTGCTTCCTTGATCGAGAGTAGGCTTTCGCGCTCGCGAATGTGCTCGGGAAGGTACTCCTCCACGGCGCCGACCCAGTTCTCGACGATGCGATGCATGAGCCGGCGCATCCACCGCGCGCCGATGCCCTTTGTCAAAGGATAGACGGGGACGAGCCGAGCAGTGTGGAGGAGTTTCTGGTCGAGAGGTTCCCATTCCGGTGCCTGAAACGTCAGCCGGCCCAGATACTTCTCCACTTGGCCGCTGAGCACAATCTTGCGCCCGCGTCGCAGTTGCCGGGTGAGATACGGCTGATTGAACCAGGTGGCCTGAATGGTCCCCGTTGCGTCGGAGAAAGTGACTGTGGTGATGGTTTGCCCGCTCCGCGTGCGGCGGTTGCTCGCTTCCCACACCGTGCCGACGATGGTCACTTCTTCGCCGTACTCGAGTTGGTTGACCGTCTTGAGGGCGCTGAAATCGTCGTGCCGGCGCGGGAACAAGTACAGCAAGTCTTCGACGGTGCGCACGCCGAGCCGTCCTAGACGCCGGCGATAGGTGTCGCTGATGCCGCGCAACGCGTCGACCGGTGTGCTGAGGTCTAAGTTGGTTTCCGGGGGACGGCGTTGCGTCTGAGTAGCCCGCTCGACTCTCTCCTGCGCTTCTTCTGGGGAAGGCGGCGCCGGCCGCTGCTGCGGGAGCGCCTCTGGCTCCGGCTTGCCCTGTGAGCGCCTGTCCGACGGTGCGGTTTCGGCCTGGGACGGGGCGCTGGACGGTTTCTCCGACCCTCTTTGCTCCAGTTCTTCGATGCTCTGGACTTGTCTCATCACTTCTCGCACTGTCGACTCGCGGCTCTCCAAGTCCTTGTGCTCGTATCCACGCAGCAACTCGCTGACAATCCGGATCTGCCGCTTGGTACGGTCTTCGTTAGCGGCAGCCAGCGCCTCTTCTTGCCAGTGTGCAACAAAGCGTTTGAGACCGCCGATCACAGCGCGATCACGGTAGCCGTGGCTCTGCTCTAGACTCAGCATCTTTTTCAGCTTGTTCAACGTCGGGGCCATGCTTGGATTTCCTGAGACTCTCTTCACTCGGGCCTACCCCGAGTCACTCTGCACCGACACCGCTGTGGCCGGTCTCCCGACCGAGCCACCCACCGTGGCTCGGTCGGGAGACCGGCCACAGCAGCGAGATGTGACATTGTCGAGCTTTTCACTCGGGCCTACCCCGAGCCAACAACGCACGCAATGCCGACGGTCCCTGGTCCGGCGTGGGTCCCCAAGACAGGGCCGGCTTCGGTCACGACGATTTGATCAACAGGATGCAGCTCGCCTAGCCGCTTTCGCACCTCATCGGCCGACTGTGGTGCGGCGGCGTGGATAACGGCGGCTTCTTCCAGCGGCGCCCACTCGCTGACCATGTCGAGCATCCGATCAAGCGCCCGGCGCATGGTGCGTACGTTCTCTAACGGGACTACTTCACCATCTTCGACAGATATCACGGCCTTCACACGCAGCACGGCCCCCATCATTGCCTTGGCACGCCCAATGCGCCCGCCCCGATACGCGTATTCCAGGGTATCGAGTGTCCCCAGGAGCTGCAATTTGGGGATGGTCCCCTTGATGAGATCCTCGATCTCATCGAGGGGCTGGCCGGCCTGGGCTGCGCGTGCAGCCAGGATTGTCAGCCATCCCTCTGCCATGGAAATTTGGGTCGAATCGATCACGGTGATTTCGGCGTCGTCGATGCCGGCCGCTGCCGCTTGCGCCGATGCCACGGTGCCGCTCATCTTCTTCGGGAGGTGGATCGAGATGATCTGGTCTGTTTCCTGCGCCAAGCGTCGATAGACATCTTCGAAATCGGCCACCGGTGGCTGTGACGTCGTCGGAAGCTCATCGCTTTCCTGCAGCCGCGTGTAGAACTCTGCACTGGACAGGTCGATCTTGTCACGGTAGCTGTCTTCGCCGAATATGACGACGGTCGGCACCACCTCGATAGCCAGTTCTTGGCAGATCGCCGGCGGAATGTCCGATATGCTGTCAGTGACGATGCGTACTTGGTTCATTACTGATTGTTCATGACTCACTCAGCCGAAAGGATGTAATGATAGTATGGCTGGCGGCCGGCGACAACCTCCACTTCTTGCGCCGGGTACGCCTCCTGAACCCGCTCCCCCAAAGCGTCAGCCTGTTCACGGCTGACGTCCTCGCCGTGGAAGATGGTGAGGATTTCGTATTCGTCTGCGTTCATACGCTCAAACATCTCTAACGCCATGTCGTCAACGTCGTTGTTGGATGCTACGAGCTGGCCGTTGTGCAGGCCAATGACCTCGCCTTCTTCAACTTGCACTTCACCGATTTGCACTGACCGGACGGCGCGTGTCACTTCGCCGGTCTGGATCCAGTCCTTGGCTTGCGTCATGGCCTCAACGTTTTTATCCAGGCCGGCCTGGTAGTTGAGGGCCAGTAGAGCGGCGATGCCTTGGGGGACCGTGTGCGTCGGCACGACCCGCACCCGGCGCTCAGCAAGTTCGACAGCTTGTTCGGCGACCATTTGCACGTTCTTGTTGTTCGGCAACAGGATGATATTATCACTGTTGACTGAGTTCGCGGCTTCCAGCATTTCCTGAGTGCTGGGGTTCATCGTTTGACCGCCCCGGATGATGGCGCTGGCCCCCATGCTCTTGAAGACATCCTCCAGACCTGTGCCGGGGGCTACTGCAATGACGCCGATGCCACTCAGCTCCTCGACGGCAACGGCCTCAGTCTCAGGTGCTTCTTCCTGTTCCCCCTGAGCTTCCTCCGTGAGCCCCAGCCCGATGAAGTGCTCGTGCTGTTCCTGCATGTTGTCGATCTTGATCTTGTGGAGGGTGCCGTAGTCGGTGGCGTAGTCCAGGACTCGGCCGGGGCGGAAGGTGTGGATGTGGACGCGAATCAGATACTCATCACCGACGATGAGGGTAGAGTCACCCATGCCCAGCAGATGTTGTTTGATCTTTTCGTAATCCAGATTCTGTCCCTGGAGTACGAACTCGGTGCAGTAGCCGTACTCCATGTCCGTGGCGCCGGCGCGCGGAACTTCCGCCGGGCGGGCCGGTTCGGCAGGTACTGCAATCTCTATCGTTTCCCCGCGCATGTAGTGCAGAGCGCCCTCCAGAATGAGCTGGAGTCCAAGACCACCCGCGTCCACGACGCCGGCTTCGCGAAGTATGTCCAACAAATTGGGCGTGTTCTCGACTGCCGCATCGGCCGCCTTGACAACGCGCTCCAGCATGACGATAAGGTCGTCCGTCTCTGCGGCGGTCTGTGCGGCCTCGTCAGCGACTTCGCGGATAACGGTCAGAATCGTGCCTTCCACGGCGTTGGTGACGGCTTTGTAGGCGGTGTCGCGCCCTTCCTCGAGCGCGCCGACGAACTCGCCGATATTGAAAACCTCTTTGTCCGCGAGTGCGCGGCTGAATCCACGCAGGATCTGGGATAGGATGACGCCCGAGTTGCCGCGTGCGCCCATCAGCGCGCCTTGAGAGATGCCGCGTGCTATGTCGCCGGCGTGATGGGAGGGGTTATCCGCGACTTCGGCTACAGCGGCCTGCATGGTAAGCGACATGTTGGTACCGGTGTCACCGTCCGGCACGGGAAACACGTTGAGCGCGTTGACGCGGGCGGCATTCTGTTCCAACCAGGCCGTGCTGGCGGCCATAAGGCGTTTCAACTCCTGCCCATCGCATGTGGGCCGGCTCACTTTTGATTGAGCATCGCCGGTCTGTCTTGCACCCGGCGTTGAGGATGGCTGGTCGCTCACTCCCCGCTGATCAACTGCCTCCGCCATGCTCTGCTCCGTTCGTCTCCTCAATTCGATGTGCTTGCTGATCAACTTACCCGCAATCCCTGCACATGGACATTCACGCTGGCCACCGGGGTGCCCAGCGCATGTTCGACGGCATATTTTACATTATGCATGATGTTCTGGGCAACTTCGGAAATGCGCGTACCGTACTCCAGGACAACGTATAGGTCGATTACGATCTCGTCGTCGACCAGCCGTGCGTGGACACCCCGCCGGTAATTTTCGCGCCCCAGGATCTCTGCCAGTCCATGTCGCAGGCTCGGCGATGACATGCCGACAACGCCGTAGCAGGTCAGGACGGCTTGGCTAGCCAGCGTTGCCACGGCGGCTGGTGATATTTCAATGATACCGAGTTGAGTTTGTTCACCTGCCATGTTTCTTCCCCTCAGCCAGGTTTGTCAAAAAGGCACGCCTATGATAGTATTATGCCTCGTGTAAAGGAGGTGGTGTAATGGCAAAATGTGAAGTTTGTGGTAAGGGTCCGCAGTTTGGGCACAACGTGAGCCACTCTATGCGGCGTACAAAGCGTCAGTTCAAACCGAACGTTCAGAAAAAGACGATTTACGTTGACGGTAAAAGGCGGCGTGTTCATATCTGCATGAAGTGCTTGAAGAACCTGGAATATCGTCTGGCAACGGGGGAGGTGCAGCTCTAGCAGCGGCATACCCCACGGACTTATCAAGAGCCGGCGTTCTCCCGAGAGCGCCGGCTTTCTTGTACTCGTTGCGAACCAAGCCTACAGCGTATCATCTCAATATTTCGGGGCTATGTAGGTCGAAATACCATTTCGACCCGACGATTTACCAAATCGTCCTACATGTCCCCCCATATATTGAGAAGACACCCTATAGCGACGTCGTCAGTTTTGACTATCGGGATCGGTAATAGAGCGGACAGGATTACCGTGGTTGATAGTCAAAACTGATCACCTCTGGTGCTTCGCTTCACGCAATTACGATTCTGCTGCAATCGTTCGTCCCACCAGCCCTTCCTCCACCCGCGTGCGGAGCTGACCACAGCCGGCCTGCACGTCGGTTCCCCGCCGGCCCCGCAGCGTGGTCGGGATGCCGTGTTGCTGCAAAATCCCCCGGAAGGCCACGCAACGTCCGTACGACGACGGCCGCATGTCCGAGCCAGCGGTCGGGTTCAGCGGGATCAGGTTGACGTGACACAGCAGACCCTCAATCAGACTGGCCAGTTCTTTCGCGTGCTTCGGAAAATCGTTGACGTGGTCGATCATCACATACTCGAAGGTGAGGCGCCGGCTAGTGCTTCCCAGGTGTTCGCGGCAAGCGTCCATCACCTCACTCAGCGGGTGCTGCGCGTTGATCGGCACGAGCTGATTGCGCAGCTCGTCGTTCGGCGCGTGGAGCGAGACGGCGAGTCGCACCTGAATGCCGGCCTGTGCCAGTTTGCGGATGCCGGGCGGCAAGCCGACGGTCGAGACCGTCATCCGCCGCGCGCCCATGTTGAACCCGTCGGCGTCGTTCAGTGTCTCGATAGCCTGCGACGTAGCTGGCCAGTTGGCCAGAGGCTCGCCCATACCCATGAACACCAGATTGGTGAGCCGTTTGCCTTCGTACTGTAGCTCCCGTGCTAGATACACGACCTGTTCGATCACCTCGCCGGCCGACATCTGGCGCAGCAACCCCATCTGCCCCGTTGCGCAGAACACACAGCCCATGGCGCACCCGACTTGGGTGGAGATACAGGCTGTGTGTCGCGCCCGGTCCTGACTCGCATCCGTGCCCAGTGGTTCTCCGGCTGTCTTGCTGCTGTAGTCGGGGTCCCGGCTGTGATAGTGCATCAAGACGGCTTCGATGCCATCTCCGTCTTCCAGCTGGAAGAGGGTCTTGCGGGCCGGCGTCTCTTGCGAGTCGGTCTCAGCAATTGGCTCGATGGTGTGGATCACTGCGATCTCGCTCAACTGGTCCCGCAGTTCCAGCGAAAGGTTTGTCATCTGATCGAAGCTGTCAACCAGATGTAGATACAACCATTCCCAGATTTGATCGGCGCGGTAGCGGGGCTCGCCGAGTTCCCGAACGAACGTTTCTAGTTCGGATCGCGTGAAATCGAACAGGTGAACTTGAGTAGGCATAGATTCTGTTGGGTCAAGAACTCACATACTGGCGGGTGGCCATACTGGCGGGTGGCCATACTGGCGGGTGGCCATACTGGCGGGTGGCCATACTGGCGGGTGGCCGTCAGAGCGGAAGGTGAAGTCCAATGGCGTGAAACGTAAAACGTGAAACGTGAAGGTCAGTCAATGGAGGTTATCACGTTTCACGCGCTACGCCGGCCGTTTCTTGTTTCCGCGCTTCCTGTCCGACGGCCTCTCACACTGGACGTTGTGCGTTTAGCTGCGCCGGCGGCCGCCTCTGAGCCGCATCACGAAGTACAGTAGTTGTAGCACAGCTTGGGCCAGAGCCGCGACGTAGGTCAGGGCGGCGGCGCGGAGCACGCTTTTCGCGCCTTTTAGGTCGTGCTGGCTCAACAGGTTGGTCGTCTTGAGCATCTCGAGAGCCCGGCTACTTGCGTTGAGTTCGACTGGCAGCGTGACCAGAGCGAACACAACCGCCAAGGCGAATAGGCCAACGCCCAGATAGGACAGGCCGATGATGTTCAGGAACATGCCACCAATGAACAGCCAGATCCCCAGTGAGGAGCCGATATTCACCGCCGGCACCAGGGCTGAACGCAGTCGCAGCATCGCGTATGCCTGCTGATCCTGGACAGCATGCCCCACTTCGTGCGCCACGATAGCCAATGATGCGACCGAGCGGCCGTTGGCCACGCTGGGGCTCAGGCGCAGGACCTTGCTCCGGGGATCGTAGTGATCCGATAGATCACCCTGCGCGCCTTCGATCTCGACGCCGTAGAGTCCGTTGGCTTGAATGAGCTCCTGAGCGGCTTGATGGCCGCTGATGCCGCGCTCGTTGCGGACCTCTGAGTATTCCTCGTACGCTGAACGGACCTTCCACTGGGCGTACAACGCCAGCAGAAGAGCCGGCATTGTCATTATCCAATACAGCGGATCGAATCCGAACCACATCTTATTCCCTCCAGGTCATTACAACTGGATACAATCTTACCATAGAAGCAAGTGAACGGCAAGTGTTTCAAAGATTCGTAACTACTCAGGCACTTCGTGCCTACACAAGAAGAGACCGGAAAAATGGGGTCCGTGGGGGGCGGCCGCCCCCCACGGACCCCATTTTTCCGCATTTCTCAACTGCG
>JAANWY010000209.1 GCA_018263655.1 Anaerolineales bacterium
TCCTCGCCCTGACGCTGGCCGGCACGATGCTCGGTGGCCTCGTGCCGTGGTTGGGCGTTGGCCGGCACTGGGTCGGCGTGGGCCTGCCACTAGGACTCTTGGGGGGTGCGACGTTGTTCGTCGTCTGGCAGGGTCTGAAGACGGATGGGCGGCGCGGTTCTCTGTCTGAAAACGAACTGTTGGTGATCGCATTGCTCGCCGCCATCGCCGGCCACGTCGTCGAGACCTTGGTCGGCATCGCCATCGTCGCCACGCACACCCTCTTCTGGGTCTACGTGGCGATCATTGTCCGCCTGGCTGCCGATGCCCAGGCCCACCGTTCCAAAACAGATGATCCCGATGTGACCCCCCCCCTCTCTCCCTCTCCCCCTCCCCCCAGCTCCCCGTCTCCGCGTCTCCCCAGCACAGCGTGGGGCCTCATCACAGGCGTCATGCTGGCGCTCTTTGGTTTTCCCATACTCGAGGCCGGCGGCGCGCGCGGTTGGATGGTGTGGGGCGTCGTCAGCAGCGCTGTCTTGCTGTTCGGGCTGCTCCGCTTGCTGTTGCGCGAAGGTGGCGAATGGTCGGAAGAAGACCTGTTACGCTACGTGGGGCTCACCGTGGGCGCTGTCGTGGCGCTTAGCCTGTTAGCTGCGTTGCCGTGGCCGCCAGTGGACATCACGCACCCGACCGTGGCTGTGTTCGTCTACGTCGGTCTCGCTGTGTTGGGGCTGGCGTTGGTGATGACGGGCCTTCCCCACCGGGGTGCGCTCACCCCCACCCATTGGGGGCGGCGGTCCATCTACGGCGTGCTCGGCGTTGGCACCCTGGCCGTCATCTGGTTCACCAACATCAACCCGATTCGGGCTGACGTGTTCTACAAGGAGGGGCTGGGGCTCTCGTCGGCCGGCAACCTCCACCGGGCCATCGGCGCTCTCGAGAAGAGTGTGGCGCTGAGTCCGGGGGAAGATCGATATCGTTCCGGCGCGGGCGCGGCTTACGCCCAGATGGCGCAGGCTGCCCAAGAGCCGGATCAGCGCGAAGCGTGGCTGTCGACGGCCGAGGGCTATCTTCAGGAGGCGCGCCGGCTCGACCCCTATCGGGCCGATCACGTTCGCAACCTGGGGGTGCTGTACCGCATGTGGGCTCAACTCAGTGCACCGTCAGAGCAGACGTCGTACTTGCGGCAGGCGCTGAGGTACTATCAGCAGGCTGCCGAGCGGAATCCGGTGAGCGTCCGCATCTGGCGCGAGTGGGGCGAAATCTACGCCATGCTCGGGGAGTGGGGCGCGGCCATCGAGCGGTACGAGAGGTCGCTGCACCTCAACGGTGGCTTTGTCGACACCTGGCTGCTGCTGGCCGAGGCACGACTGCGACAGACGGACTACGCCGGCGCCCGCCAGGCGTACGATCAGGCCCTGACCTTGGGTCAGGAACGCGTCTTGCAGTCACAGCGGGCCGCCGTGCAGCATTCGCCCGACGACCCATTCTTGCACCAGGCGCTGGCTCTAGTGTACGCCGCCCTCGGCCAACCTGAGGCCGCCATGGCCGAAGCAGACGCCGCCCGCGGGCTGATGGGCGAGGAGCCGGCGAGTTGGGGGCAGTTCTTGGAGGCGTTGGAGTGAGCAGCTTGACATTGTTAGATTTCGTTCGTAGTCAGGCACGCAGCGGAGCGGAGTGCCGTCAGTTCGCGAATTGAACGCCACTCCGCTGGCGCTACGTGGCTTACTACGAACGCGGCATCGAACTTATAACAATGTCAAGCTACGAACGGCGCGCTATTTAGAATTGCTGGTCAGGGTAGATATCGCTTTGCCACGGGGATGGGCTTGGTCTATAATCGAAAGAACTGTTCAGGTAGTGGGACCCTTGCGAAGGTTTGCCAATCGCTTTCGGATTGAAAGGCCCCACGCCGGTCGAAAATCGGCCTCTTGCCAAGGTTTTCCTAACCTTCGCAAGGGTAGCTGAACGCTTACATCGAAACATCTAGCTAGTGAAGGGGTCAACTTACATGACCGATACCGAGGAGGGCCGTTCTTTCCTGCTTGACGCAGATGAGTACACTCGCTGGCTCGATCAGGCCCGGGATACTCTTGACTCAGCCGGCAATGATCTGACAGCTGGCGACTACAACTGGTCCTGTTTTAAGGCACAGCAGGCAGCCGAGTATGGCGTGAAAGGCTTGTTGTACGGTCTGGGGGAGGCCGCCTTTGGACATTCTGTTGTCAGCTTGCTAGAGCGATTAGGAGCGATAGGGTTCGATGTTGAAGATGAACTCGAATCAGCCGCTCGGCAATTGGATCGGCACTATATTCCGACGCGCTACCCGAATGCCCATGCCGAAGGTAGCCCGTTTCGATACTATGAGAGAAGCGATGCCGAATCGGCTATCGAGAGAGCTCAGATGCTGCTTGCCTTTGTTCAAAGCGCGTGGGCGGAACTCCAGACAGCGAGTGGGCAAGAAGAAGATGAGGAGGCTTGATGAGGGTGCGGCAGGTACTGGAACGCCGGCAAGCAGCGCGCCAGACGGCTATCGAGAAGGCGACGGCCTATGCTCGCCGGCTGCAGGAAGCACTGGGCCCGTTGACGGTTGTGCTCTATGGCTCGTACGCTCGGGGCGACTTTGGTCTCCATAGCGATATCGATGTCATCATTATCTCCGATGCCTTGCCAGGCGACCCGCTTGATCGCCTGGCGGTGCTGCATCGATATGTTTCAGGCAACCTCGAACCAAAAGGGTACACGCCGTCAGAATTCCTCAACCTTGTTGACCGCCGGCGCCCCGTCATCCTGGACATACTAGACCACGGCGTGGTGCTGGTGGATAGCGGCCTGTGGAAGACCATCACCGAAGCTGCAGGAACCGAACACCGACAACAAGCATAACACAATCCCCCTCACCCTTCTCCATTTTCTCTTTTCCAGCCTCCCCCCGTATCTTTCAGTGCCGCGTTGCGTTATCACTGCTGGCTGCGGCGAATGTTAGGCGTTGTTAGGCGTTGTAAGCCGTTGAAAAGCGCCCGCAATAGCTTGCAGCCGGCGCTCACAAACCCAAGATCAGGGTGCCATACCGAATCTTCCAGGCCGGCACACTCCACGAGCTGTGCGAGGTCTGGCGGAGCCTGCCGGAACTCGACAAATGTCTCGACGCCGCGCGACGCTTGAATCCCTGAAACCGAAAACACTCCTACCCCTGGCCGACCTGCTGCTGGTCAATGCTTCCGTGTTGGCTGGCCTCTGGCTGTGGACCGTGCGCGATGATTTCCGAGCCTTCACCGCGGAGTTCGTGTTGGCTCGCACGCATTGGTTCCTGGCCATCTCCGCCGTATGGCTGCTGCTGGCCGCCGCCCAGGATTTCTACCAGCGTCGCACCACACGACGGCTCCTGGCAAGCCTGACGACCTTGATCGGCATCACCGGCCTCCTCATCGTGCTCTACTTCGCCGTCTACTTCTTCGCCCCGCGCAACAACACACTGCCACGGGGGACGGTGCTCTCGATTGCTGCCGCCTCGTTCCTCTTTGTCGGAGGTGGGCGTCTGAGCTACATCGCCCTCACCGATGGCTTGTCCCGTGAGCAGATCGTAGCCGGCCTTCGTCCCACCGAATCACCCGACGCGGAAGGGAACGGTTCTCTGGGCAATCGGGAGCCGGCGCCGTTGGAAGACGAAGTGCTCACCGTCCAGGAGGTGGCCGACCACCTGAAGGTGAGCCACGCCACAGTCTGGCGCTGGTGCAAGAGCGGGAAGTTGCCGGCGTTTCGCGTTGGCCAGCAGTGGCGCATCCGGGCGACCGATCTATCTCTGGTCATGAACGGCGAGCCGGCCGCGGACTAGCGGTGCTTCTCGAAGGTTTTTAGGGTAATCAGTTTGTTGCACAATTCGCGAAAAGAACAAGATGCCCCAGAATTCTCTGAGTAAGCGTTCAGGGGGCAACCCATGGAGCATCCCTTCGACAGGCCCTTCGACAGGCTCAGGACGCCGCTCAGGACGCCGCCTGAGTAGACCGAGGCGAAGCCGAGGT
>JAANWY010000021.1 GCA_018263655.1 Anaerolineales bacterium
AGTAGACCGAGGCAAAGCCGAGGTCGTATCGAAGCGACGTCCTGAGTTCATCGAAGGGGGTGCGGCTTGCGTGAAGAACCGTCGCAAACCCGCACCCCTCGATACGCGCTCAACGTCGTTTCGCGCTCAACGTCGTTTCGCGCTACTCGGGATGCTAGTCCTGATACCTCCTGAACGGTTACTGGTGCGTTAGCCTCCAGCGCGGCTTGGAGGATGTGTTGTGCGATGGGGGTCGCAACCAGGGAACCTTCGCCGCCGTTTTCGACAATGACGGCCACGGCGTTGGTGGGAGTGTCTGGGGCGCCGGCGGCCTGTGCCCAGCCGATGAACCACGAGTGGGGTTTCGTAGCACCACCGCCGAGTTGGGCCGTGCCTGTCTTGCCGCCGACGATGGCCCCGGAGACTTGCGCACGCCGGGCATAGCCATCTTGCACCGAGGTGATCATGATCTCTCGCACCTGGCTGGCCGTCGCTTCGGTCAGTGGCACACCCAGGATGCCGTGTGGTCGAGTGGTTTCGAGTGCGTCCCCGTCGCGGGCCTGTACGCGCTGGGCGAAGTAAGGCTGGGGCATGATGCCGTCATTGGCCACTGTCGCGGCGATCAGGACCATGTTCAGCGGTGTCACTAGCAATTCGCCTTGTCCGAAGGCCGTCGAGGCCAGCAGGACCTGGTTCATGAGCAGAGGATCGTTGGCCAGTTGGCCGGCGGAGACCGGAATCTCCAACGGGATCGTGCGCCCGATGCGGAAGCGGCCGGCATAGTCTTTCAGGCGTTTCGTGCCCAGGCCCAGCCCCATCCGCGCGAAGGTCAGGTTGCACGAGTATGCGTAGGCGTGTGCCAGGTCGAACCGATTCACGCCGCGTGGGTTGTTGTCGCAGCGAATGGGAAAGCCTTCCACGTTCAGCGTTTCGTCACCATCTTCAAACATTTGGCCGGGATGCACGACGCCTTCTTGCAATGCGGCCGCCAGTGTCAGTGTCTTGAAGGTGGAACCGGGCGCGTAGCGGCCCTGGGTGGCGCGGTTGAGGAGCGGTCGGCTCGGATCGTCCTTCAGTTCCGCAAAATCTTCATCGATGCGGTCTGCGTCATACGTCGGGTGGCTGGCCAGGGCCAGGATCGCGCCGCTCTGTGCATCCATCAGCACGGCCGCCCCGCGCACGTCACCCAAGGCCTCATCGACCGTGCGCTGTAGTTCTAGGTCGATGGTCAACACGACGTCGTGGCCTTGCGGCGGGCGGTGGTACAGCCAGTGATCCAGGCTGGCCCGAATCCCCATCGGTTGGGCGCGCAGCGGGTCGTTGAAGGCGCGTTCGATGCCGGCCGTGCCATGTTTCAGGCTCCAGTAGCCCAAGACTGGCGCAAGCTGGCGGTATGGGTACCGGCGCTGGGCAATGCCATCGGTGTCGAACGCTGTGCGGGCCAGCACTTCATCGTCCCGGTCCAGGATACGGCCGCGGTCCAGCCGGCGCTCGGCTTCGACGAGACGCGGGTTGTCGGCGCGGGCGGTCAATTCTGGGGCGCGGATCACGCCCCAGTATGGGATGGCGGCCGCGACCAGTACGAAGGCTGCCAGCAGAAGGATCGCCAATCGAGTAATGGCTCGATTCATCTCTCTCCCGACGGGCGGCGGTCGCTGCGCGAGATACGCAACAGCAGCCCAATCATCAACGAGCTCGTCACGAACGAGCTGCCACCGTAGCTTACGAATGGCAGCGTCACGCCAGTGAGCGGAATAAGTTTCAGGTTGCCGGCCAGAATTGTCAGGGTCTGCAGCCCGAACAGGCTCGTTAATCCGACCGCCAGCAGCTTGGCAAAGGCATCGTCGGTCTGCAGAGCGATGTGGAAGCCACGGTAGACCAACAGCATGTAGAGCCCGATCAGGGCTAGGGCGCCGGCCAGACCCATCTCTTCGGCCGTGGCTGCGAACACGAAGTCAGTGTGGACAGCCGGAATGTAGGTTGGGTAGCCGTACCCCAGTCCCGGGCCGAGGACGCCGCCGGATGCGACAGCGATCAGTGACTGAACGATTTGGTAGGAGCCTTCGGCCGCGTCCGGCCACGGATCGAGCCAGAAGGCCACACGCTGCTGCACGTGGGCGAAGGTCCGGATGACGACGAGGGCGCTGGCCATGAACAAGGCCAGGCTGCTGGCCACAAAGGTCCAGCGGTTGCTCGCCACGTACAGCATCGCCAGGAAGATGCCGAAAAAAATCAATGCCGCGCCCAGGTCGCGCTGCCAGACTAGCAAGACCATCGACAGACCCCAGACGAATACGATGGGACCGAGGTAGGGTAACGGCGGCAAGCGTAGCCGGCCGATGCGGAGGGTGGCATATGCTACAAGCTCGCGGCGTTCGGCCAGATAGCTGGCTAAGAAAATGACGAGCAGGATCTTCAACAATTCCGATGGTTGGAAGAGGAGCGGACCCACCCCGAGCCACAGTCGGGGGCCGGCGCCACTGGGCCGCACACCGAAGAGCAAGGTGAGCGCTACAAGTGCAAGGCCGAGGGTGGCCCAGGTGTAGCGGTACCGTCGCAGCCAGCGCATGGGCCATGGCACGCCGGCAACCAGGATGGTAGTCGCCATGCCCAACATCGCCCAGCCGGTTTGCCGTGAAGCCAGCGCTGGCGCTAGCCGGTGGGTCAGCACCAGGCCAAGCCCAGCAAGCATGCCGGCCAGAGGCACTATCACCTGATCGCTATTCGACCCGTGACGCCAGGTTAGCACGATGTGCGCTATCAGGAGCATGCCGGCCAGCAGCCAGATTGGTTGAAGGCTGGTCCTGAGCATAGCCGTAGGATCAGACCATGTGTGGCTGCCTGTCTCTACGAGCGCTAGTAACGCGAAGCCGGCAGCGGCCGTAGCGATAGCGAGGATGAGGAGAAGAAACTCAGTCAGTCGCAGGCGAGACATAGTAGGACCGTTCGGAAGCGACGTCGGAGATTGCTTCATCGCAAAACTCGCTCCTCGCAATGACATAAGCGGAATCTAACAATGTCGAGAGAGTTGGGTTGAGCCGAACCTTCACGTTTTACGCCTCACGTTTTACGCGTTACTTCAAGTACTGCCCAACCAACAAATCCAGCTTCTCCCGCGTCTCTTGCGGAATCCGGTCCGGCGCTGTCACCATGGCGTTGCGGAGCGAGCCCTTCCAGGGTGATGGGCCGAGTTTGGCGATGCGGGGTACAGCCGCCTTGATAATCTCTTTGGACATCTCAACGTTTTGACGCAGAACCTCGATGATTGCTTCGGCTGTGACAGACTCCTCGGTGTCGTGCCAGACGTCGTAGTCGGTCACGGTGGCGATCATGGCGTACGACATTTCAGCTTCGCGGGCCAGCTTGGCCTCGGGCAGGGCCGTCATGCCGATGATGTCCATGCCCCACTGGCGGTACACGCGCGATTCGGCCAGTGTCGAGAACTGTGGGCCCTCCATGCAGATGTATGTGCCGCCCTGGTGGGCGGTGGCGCCGGCTGCCTGCGCGGCTTTGAAGAGAGCCTCGCTGCAGGTTGGACAGAAAGGTGGATCGAAGGAAATGTGTACCGCCAATCCTTCACCAAAGAACGTCGCGATTCGGGTCTTCGTCCGGTCAAACAGTTGGTCGGGGATCACAACGTGCAACGGTTCGAGGTGTTCCCGCAAGCTGCCGACAGCGCTCACCGAGATGATGTGCTCGATGCCCAGGGACTTGAGGGCGTAGATGTTGGCGCGGAATGGGAGCTCGCTGGGCAGGATGCGGTGGCCGCGGCCGTGGCGGGGCAGAAAGGCGACGCGTTGGCCGGCCAGCGTGCCGATGGTGATGGTGTCACTGGGGTAGCCGAAGGGCGTCTTCACGCTTTTCTGTTCGATGTCGGATAGTCCTTCAACTTTATAAAGCCCACTGCCACCGATGACGCCGATGGTTGCTTCTGGCATGTGGTGTTGCTCCTTCTTTCGTGTCGTTGTATCAGCTACGTTAAATTGCCTGGCGTGTTGGGCGAAGGTCTCCTGACCGAGCTCGATTCGCCCCTTCGACAAGCTCAGGACGCCGCTCGGTCAGGAGACCTTCGGTGATCAAAAGAGTGTTGCTCCTTCTTTCGTGTCGTTGTATTAGCTACGTGAAGTCCTCGCGCGTACGCACGATTTCTACGCCGACGGAGCGCGTAAATCGGACAGCACCGGGTTTCTCGACCTTCACTCGAACACCCTCGATGGGGAATTCCGTCAGGATGACGCGAGCGATGTTGCCGGCCAGGGCCTCGACCAGGAAGTAGTCGGACTTCTCGATATGCTGGGTGACCCGTCGGGTGACGGTTTTGTAGTTCACGGTGTCTTTGATCTTGTCGGATTGGCCGGCGGTGCGTGCGTCGATGTAGAGCGTCAGGTTGATGAGTACATCCTGACGCTTCTCTCGTTCGTCTGGCTTGACGCCAATGATGGTTCGCAGGAGTAGATCGTAGACGTGGATTTGGTCAAGGGCCGTATTCAAAATGGTATCCTTTCCTTCATGATGTAACGCTTGCCCGCTGAGATTCTATGGCGTAGTGGGCCGGCAGTCAAATGGGGACTTGCGTAGGTGGGACACCACCCGCAGTGTCCCCGCGAACCGCTGCGCAAGCCCAATCTGTGGCCGGGTTGCCCAGACACTTTAAGATAAGGTGCGTAGGCGGACGTTCTGCTACATGATGGCCTATCCGCCTACATGGCCTATTGCCTGCAACAAGTTGCAGCGTCCAGGCGACGTCCTGAGCTCCGTCGAAGGGACGCTCGAACTTGCGACGTCCTGAGCGGCGTCCTGAGTTCATCGAAGGGCTTGCCGAAGGGTTCGAGGGCGTGATTTCGCCGCCTCGCACTCACGTAACGCTTATCTTAAATTGTCTGCGGGTTGCCAGGCCGGGTTGCCATTTGCCGGCGTGTTGCCTACAATTATGTTTAGGCCCGCTAGCGAAGGATGAAGTGAAGTGAAATGAACAAGGACGAGATTAACTCGATTGCAACTTGGGAGACCACGACGAACGGCCGGCTGGAGCAGGCAATCCGGCATATCTTGGAAGAGATCGGAGAGGACCCCGGACGACAGGGATTGCTCCGGACGCCGCACCGGGTCGCCAAGATGTATGAGGAGCTCACGGCCGGCTACCACGTCGACCCGGACCGGCTAATCAACGAGGCGATATTTGACATAAAGTACGACGAAATGGTCGTCGTGTGCGACATCGACTTCTACAGCCTCTGTGAGCACCACCTTCTGCCGATCTTCGGCAAAGCGCACGTTGCCTATATCCCTGATGGTCGCATTATTGGACTGTCCAAGATTCCGCGCGTGGTAGAGATGTTCGCCCGCCGGCTGCAGGTGCAGGAGCGCATGACGCAGGAGATCGCTGAGTTCTTACGCGACAGCTTAAGGCCGCAGGGTGTCGGGGTCGTTATAGAAGGAGCCCATATGTGCTCGATGATGCGGGGAGTGAAGAAGGACAACGCGCGGATGGTGACCGCTGCGATGCTGGGCCGCTTCCGCAGCGACCCGCGAACCCGGTCGGAGTTCCTGGATCACATCGTGATCAGGCTGATCATTTTTGGTAACTACTCAGGCTACTGCCCGGCTACTGCCCGGCTACTGCCCTCGCAGTTGAGA
>JAANWY010000210.1 GCA_018263655.1 Anaerolineales bacterium
TTCCAGGGAAATAAACCTCCCAAAATCGGCCTATTTCCCTCAGGAACCCCTCGGTTCTTGGGAGGTTTTAAGTTCTGGAATCCCCCTACCGCGACGATGACTTGAACGCGCGGAACGTCAGGCTGATGATCCTTACGTCAGGAAGGGGTGTCGAAGGCTCGCGCTTATTGACCTCGATGGATTTGAAGCCGGCAGCGCGTACTTTGGCTAGGTACTCCGATTCTTCCAACGCACCGCTGATGCACATGCCCCATAACTCCGTGTCTTCGCGCACCGAGGCCGGCAGCGGTCCGGATGTCACAATGTCGGAGATGGCGAGCCAGCCACCTGGCTTGAGCACCCGGTAGGCCTCGCGGAAGACGGCATCTTTATCCGGTGCAAGGTTGATGACACAGTTAGAGAGGATTACGTCGACTGATTCATCCTCCACGGGCAAGCCCTCGATGTATCCTCTGCGGAATTCGGTCACGTCAGCGAGCCCGAGGCGCTGAGCGTGGCTTCGAGCGAGCTCAAGCATCTCGCCCGTCATGTCCACCCCGATGACGCGCCCCTTTGGACCACCCGATGGTGCAACGCGCTGGGCGGCCAGGAAGGCGTCGAAGCCGGCGCCGCTGCCCAGATCCAGGACGACCTGGCCCGGTTTGAGGGCAACTAGCGCCGTCGGATTGCCGCAGCCCCACGACGGCGGGGTGTCGCCCTCGACAACGGCGGTAAGATCTTCCTCGGCGATCGTCTCAGTATCGCAGCAACTGCCGGCAGAGGGTCCGCAGCATGAGCTACCCGTCGCTGAGGCGGCGCGAGCCTGGGTGGCGTAGTGATTCTGCACGCTTGTGCGGGTCGAGTCTGCGCCGGCTGGGTTGGCGACCTTGGTTGGTGAATTGTTCTGATTTGACATCGACTTTATCAATACCTCCATCGTATTTTCACGATAACGTGAACCAAAGAAAAAGCGTCTCCGGCCAGATCATGGACAGCACTTCTCGGCCAGTTGCTCGGTGAATGCGTTCACCTGGGACTGGAACCAGCGCAGGGTGTCCGGGTCCAGACAGTAGCATGTGGCCGGCCCTTCGACTTCACCGCGAACTAGTCCGGACTCTCGAAGCACCTTCAAGTGCTGGCTGACGGTGGATTGCGCCAGGCCGGCGAACTCGACGAGATCCCCCGTGATGCACTGGGGATGCTCGACCATGTAGCGTACCAGCTCGAAGCGAGTCGGGTTGCTGAGTGCTTTGAATACCTGGACTAATTTTTCGTTGTCACGAGCCAACGTCATTTGTTTCATGACCGCTCACCTGATCTCGCGCTAGTTTCGTCCGTCTAACCATCATCGTAATTATACGATTAAGGTTCTTGTTTGTCAAGTTTGCCTTTGCCCTGCGTGTGCATCCCAAGTTTGTAAAGCCGGTGGCCGACGCTCTCAGCCCGCAACAAGTTGCGGCGTCCGGACGCTCGAACTTGCGACGTCCTGAGCTTGCCGAAGGGTTCGAGGGCGTGATTTCGCCGCCTCGCACTCACATAGCGCTTATCTTAAATTGTCTGTTGCCCTGCGGGGCCTTGACTTTTGATCGGTCACGGTCTATAAACCAATGGATGACAGCCCCAAATAAGTACCTTGATAAAGCTGGGCGAGGTCTCCCGACCGATGCCCCCTACGTCGTCTCGGTCAGGAGACCTTCGACAGCATGAGGCAGGAGACCTTCGACAGCATGAGGCAGGAGACCTTCGACAGCATGAGGCAGGAGACCTTCGACAGCATGAAGAACTTCGCGGGGGCCATTTAGTTGATGACACAGAAAGAGCGATTGGACGTGCTGATGGTCGAGCGGGGATTGGCTGCGAGCCGCAACCGCGCCCAGCGGCTGATCCGTGCCGGCGAAGTCCTGGTCGATGATCGCGTGTTCGATAAACCGGGCATGCAGGTCTCTGTCGGCGCCGGCATCCGAGTTCGTGAACGATTGCCCTACGTCGGTCGTGGCGGGCTCAAGCTGGAAGCAGCCCTGGACACATTTCCAATTGAGGTTTCTGGGATGATGGCGGCGGATGTGGGAGCTTCAACGGGTGGCTTTACCGACTGTCTGCTTCAGCGAGGCGCCGTGCGGGTCTACGCCATCGACGTCGGCTACGGACAGTTGGCCTGGCCCCTGCGACAAGACGAGCGAGTTGTCGTCATGGAGCGTACCAACGTCCGCTACCTCGACGAGCTGCCTGATCCTATCGATCTAGCGACGGTGGATGTGTCCTTTATCTCACTTCGATTGGTGTTGCCGAAGATCATGGGGTGGCTCACACCAGCCGGCCAGATCGTCGCGCTGATCAAGCCCCAGTTCGAGGCCGGCCGTGACGACGTGGGTAAGGGCGGCATTGTGCGCGACCCCGACGTGCACCGGCGTGTGCTGTACGAGATTCTGAGCTTCGCTGGAGAGCAAGGGCTTCACCTGCGTGGCTTGATGCCGTCGCCCATCACGGGCGCCGAAGGAAACGTGGAGTTTCTGGCATGGTTCTCGACCGGTCTGCCGGCTGCTTCTGTGGATGTCTCGGAGGCTATCGAACGTGTCGTCGGGTGACGCAGAGAGAATCCTGACCTGGACAGTAACCATTTAGGTAGTGGGGACCCTTGCGAAGGTTTGCCACTCGCATTCGGGTTGAGGTGCCCCTCGCCAGTCGAAAATCGGCCTCTTGCCAAGGCTTCTCCCAACCTTCGCAAGGGTAGCTGAACGCTCAACCCTGGACAAACCAGAATCAAACAGGAACACAGAGTGGCGCAGAGGATACACAGAGATGCACAGAGAGAAAATGAGGGCATTCGTTGCTCAAACCTACGTTCTCCTCATTCGTGCCTGGCTGCGCTGGGGTAAGCCGGTGCGCTCGAAGGTTGCCGGCTGGTTTCAGCCCAAAGTAGCGTTCGAGGTTGGTGACATCGCCGCTTTCGATTCGTTGTCTGCGTTCGCCGGTTGGCTCGAGCAGCACACGAACTGGCGCGCGGACCCTGTGCGCGGTCTTTTCGACCTATATCCGAGCCTGGGGCATCTCTTCTGGCAGCTCGAGAACGACGGCATCGTCGAAGATGACTGCGATGGGCTGTCGTACTTCTCGGCAGCGTGCGTCGCGCCGTACTGCGACTCTCCGGCTGACCGTTACTTGGTCGACATCGTACTCGATCCCTTTGAGATCGAGGTATCGCGCTCAGCGCACAGCATCTGCATCTTTCGCCGGGATGCCAAGTGGCGCGTGATCAGCAACGGGGTCTTGGATGCCGGCGAGTGGGACACGTTCGATGCCGCCGTGCGAGGCAACAGCTACGCGCGAGACTACACCGTTCTCTGGTGGGAAGTACGCGACGTGAACCTCAAGCGGGTTTCGTCGCCAAGACCGTGATCGGAGCACGGGAGCAGGGGAGCAGGGGAGCGGGGGAGCAGGGGTGCAGGTGGGGAGAATCAAGATGGCGACTCATGATGGTATGGGGGTGCAGATGATGATTGCGTCATTAACA
>JAANWY010000211.1 GCA_018263655.1 Anaerolineales bacterium
CGCTCTTCCGATCTCCGTCGCAAACCCGCACCCTTCGATACGGTCTCCACTTCGTTTCGACCTACTCAGGATGCTAGTCCTGATACCTCCTGAACGGTTACTCGTCATATTCGGTGCTCTCGCACGTTCTCTCTCGCAACCGCTGGGGCCGGTCTCCCGACCGCGCCCCGCTCGTTGAGGGTAGCGAGTTTCGTCATATTCGGTGCTCTCGCACGTTCTCAAGGAAGTAGGCTAACCCTAAGCGTCTACGTCCGCTGATGATGTCGACCAGGCCTCGGGGTGTGAAGACGATGGCGAAAATGATCACCAGCCCGAAGAAAGTGGCGTGCAGCACCAGGATGTAGTTTGATAGAAGCTCCGAGATGATCTGCAACAGAATCGCGCCGATGGTGGGGCCGATGATGGTGCCCACGCCGCCGAACACGGCCATCACAATCATCTCGACAGTGAGGGTGACGCTGAAGACCGGGCCAGGTTCGATAAACGTGATCTTGTAGGCGTGGATGCCGCCGGCAATGCCAGCAAACATCCCGCTCAACGCGAAGGCGATGACCTTGTAGCGCGTCGTGTCGACGCCGGTGGTGGTGGCTGCATCTTCGTCCTCGCGGATGGCCACCAGGCCGTAGCCCAGCCGGCGCCGCGTAAACCAGGCCGTCACAGCGATCGTCAACAGCACCGTACCGAGCATGAAGTAGTAGAACATCTCCGGGGCGCGGATAAGGGGTAGCACCATCCCGGTGTTGCCCTCGGTGATGTCCAGGTTGATGACCACTTCACGCATGGCCTCGGCGACGCCCAGCGTGCCGATGGCGAAGTAGTGGCCGCGCAGCCGCAGCACGGGCCGCCCGATCAGCACAGCGAAGATCACACACACCGCTGCGCTGCCTAGCAGTCCCACTAGAAACGGCATGCCGGCTTTTGTCATCAGAATGCCGGTCGCATAGGCACCCAGGCCGAAGAACACGGCGTTGCCGAAAGACGGATAACCGGTGTAACCGCCGATGATGTTCCAACTCGACGCCAGGATGGCGAACATCAGCGCATCGGTTGCGAACTGTAGATAGTAGGGCGGCATGACGAACGGAAAAATGACGGCAATGATCAGGGCCACGACGATGGTACCATACTTGAGCCACGTACGCCCGTCGGGCGATGTTCCTTCTCGAGACAAGGCTTGTGCTCTGTCATTCATCGGCGACCTCCCAGGATACCGCGCGGGCGCAGGATCAATGTGGCGACCAGCAGCCCGAAACTGATCAGGTTGGGGAAAGTGGGTCCGATGTAGGCAGACGTGAAGTTCTCGGCTAGCCCAAGCACAAGGCCGCCAACGACGGGGCCGGCCATCGTCCCCAGCCCACCGATTACGGAAACAACGAATGATTTCAGCGTCAACACACCGCCCATCGTCGGCGTTATGGGGAACAACATGCTCCACAGCGTGCCGGCCGCGCCTGCCATTGCGGCTCCGATGCCGAAGGTGAGGGCGTAGGTGTTAGAAACGTTCGTTCCCGTCAGCCGCGCCGCCAGTAGGTCCTGGGATGTGGCCCGAATGGCGCGTCCCATCCGCGTGCGTTCGAGTAGCAAGAACAGAGCGCCGGCCAGGATGAGGGCGATGAAAAAGGCGATGATGCGGACCAGCGGAATGGTGAGACCACCGACGCCGATGCTGGCGCCCGAGTAGCTGGTCGCGACGCGTCGCACGTTGGCCGTCCAGACGACCCGGGCCAGGTTCATGATCAAGATCTCGATCCCGAACGCGAGCAGTAGCGTGATGAACAGTTCAGCTCGGATGACTAGATTGATGAGGTATTTCTGCAGCAAGAATCCCAAGAGGAACAACAGCGCCATGGAAATGGGCAGTGAGATCAGCGGATCGACGCCGGCCTGGAACAGCCAGTAAGTTGTGTACGCGCCCAGCATGATGAACGCTCCATGTGCGATGTTGATCACGTCCATCACACCCCAGATGAGCGATAGGCCGAGGGCCATCAGCGCATACAGTCCGCCGACCAGCAGGCCGTTGATAGCTACCTGTGTTGCAAACATGTCACCTCCTCAACGGTTGGAAGGTTGAAGGTTGGAGGGTCCTTTGCTTGCCCAGGTCTCCTGACCGCCGGCAAAGAACCTTCCAACCTTTCAACTTTCTAACCTTCAACCGTCTAGCGCTCTTCCCACGTCGGCATCGGGTAAATGGCCGGGCCCTCGGCGACGCTATCGGGATAGACGGCCACGACCTCGCCCTCCTGGATCTGGATGGCGACGGTGCCGCCGCCGATCTGGCCGTTCTCCTGGAAGCTCACCGGCCCGTAGACCGTGACGACCTCGATGTTGGCGATGGCGTCGCGGACGGCGTCGCGGTCCAGCGTGCCGGCCTGCTCGATGGCAGCCTTGTACGCCGCGACGTCGGCGACACCACTGGCCACGTGATAGTCGGGCTCGTAGTCGAACCGATCCTCAAATAGCTTGATCCACTCTTGGGTCGACTCAAACACCTCGCCGCCGGTGAAGTTGAGAGCGGGCGTCCAGCTCGGGACGCCGTAGATATACTCGGCGTCTTCGCCCATCGCTTCGCGGAAGTCGGGCGTTGGTGGTCCAACGGTGAAGGCCATGACGCCAGCGTTCACCTTCAGCTCCTTGGCCTGCTGCACGAAGACCAGTGACTCTTCGGCGTGGCCGGCCAGCAGGATCATGTCGGGATTCTCGGACTTCACGCGTGATAGCAGCGTGCTGAATTCCTGGGTGCCCGACGGGTATTCTTCGTCGATGACAAGCTCGTAACCCATCTCGCCGGCCAGCTTGCGTGCACCGTCTGCCACGGCGATGTCAAACTCGTCGTCGGCGAACAGCAGCGCGACGGTCTTGGGCTGCGGGTCGAGCGTTTGACCCATCTCCAGGACCGACTGGAAGTAGTTGGCAGCCGACGGCAGTGTTCCGAAGATGTAGCTGAATCCTCGACTGAATATCTTGCCCGAGGCACCGCCACCCTCGATCATGGGGACACTGTACTTCTCGGCTACGGCACTGTCGGGGATGGTGATGCCGGAGGAGTAGGGTCCCAAGAGGAAGTGGACTTCGTCTTCGGTGATGAGCTTCTCGACGAGGCGTGCGCTCTTGGTGGCATCGCTCTCGTCGTCTTCGAGCACAAGTTCAAATTCGTAGGTCTTGTCACCGACCTGTACGCCGCCGGTTTCGTTGATCTGGTCGACAGCGTGATTGTAGGCATCGGTGTAGAGTTTCCCTTCGCGAGCTTTGTCACCCGTGAAGGAGATCGCAGCACCGAGCTTGATGACGGCCGGCTCGGCGGCTGCTTCTTCGCCTTCGGAGACTTGTTCTTCACCCCCGGCGGGCGCCGCCGGCTGTTGCGCCGGCTGAGCACACGCGGCCACGAGACCGAACACTAGACTTGAGATGAGCACTAACCACAATGTACGTCGCATTCTGCCCTCCTTTGTAGAATCTGTGACTCTCACAATTCGATGGGCGGACAGTCAGTTGGACGGATGGCAGGAGAATAGGTAGGCGTCGGCGGCAAGCGCCTCGTCCAGGCATTCGTCGAAAACGGCGAGGTATCGTCACCATCTGCCGCCAGCACCTTCACCGCGTCCACGTTATTTCTCGTATGTCCACCTTGCTTCACTATATAATACCACGCGAGGGCGGAGGCCACATCGTACGAAGGTTATAACTTTGGGACTAAGTCGGCGCCGGCCTGAAATAGTTCGAAAGTAGTATTTGCGGCCCTTTCGCCGTTGGGTTCAGGAAGCGCGACGGGTGGCGGAGGAGCGCGCGGCGCAAGCTGAGATTCAGCGCCTGCGCGACGAGAACGCCCGGCCGCCCGCGGCGCTTTCTGATCAATGCTGAGGCGCTGGGCTATCTGGAGACGTTCGGGCTGTCGGCCAAGCGACGCCAGCAGATGCTGCATTTGCCGCGCGACGTTCCCCTGGATGAAGCGACGCTGGAGGCCTTGCTGGAAGAACACCTGCCCGGGTTGGGGCCGCAGCAAGGCAAGTGGATTCTGGATGCGACGGCGGTGGCGGCCTATCACGCCGAGCTGGAGTTCCCGGTGGTGCGGCTGCTGATGGGTGACGGTGCGCCGCAGTTCAAGTACGTCACCGAAGACCTGGCCGCCTGCTGGGTGCACGACGGCCGGCACTACAAGAAGCTGTCGCCGGTCATCGCGCACCACGCGCGGCTGCTGGATGAGTTCTCGACGCGTTACTGGGCCTTCTACGACGAGTTGTTGGCCTATCAGCAGCAGCCGACGGCGTAGGTGGAACACCACCCAGAGCACGCGCGGCTGACCGAGGCGTTCGATGAGCTCTTCTCGACGGTCACGGGTTATGATGCCTTGGACGAGCGGATTGCCAAGTCCAAAGCCAAGAAAGGCCGGCTGCTAGGGCCAGATCGACAGGCAGGTTAAGTTCCTGTCCCGTGGCAGCGGCTATAGTCTATTCTTGACCTCCACCGAGGCGGTTCTGGTCCTACGCGAGTCCGTCACGCCGACGACCGCAGACGCCGAGGACCCCCAGGCTATCGAGCCTGCCGTGCTGCGCGTGCAACTCGTCGGCGCCAACCCCGATCCCCAGGTGGTGGGGCTGGACGAGCTATCTGGCATCGTCAACTACTTCGTCGACAACGATCGGCAAAACTGGCGCACCAATATCCCGACCTACGCGCGAGTCCAGTACCAGGACGTCTACCCCGGCGTGGACCTCTTGGGCACGACGGGCATCGGCGATCCCTACCTGCCCTTCCGCGAGGTGCTGGGCCTGCTCACCGGCGACGTGGAAGCCAAGCTGGCTCAGGGCGCCATCACCCAACAGAACGCCGGCCGGCTGCGGGACTTCCTCCGCGTGTCGGGGCGGGCTTTGGTGGAGTATGGGCCGGATCTGATCGACATCTTCGTGCCCGGCGGGGCGTTGGCGACACGAGTGGGCGCCAGACTGGCGGCCCGTGGGGCTAAGCGGACCGGCTGGCTGGACCGTTTGGAGGAACTCACCGAGCAGAAGGCGGCCGCTAGTGGTGGCTTGTAGCAGAGCCGCCTCTTCGCGCGGTATACCGACGTGCTCCAAGCGTTGGCGGCACAGCGGCCGTTGATGCTGGTGGTGGACGACCTGCAGTGGGCCGACGCCTCCTCGATCAGCCTGCTGTTCCACCTGGCGCGGCGGATCGGGGAGAGCTCCATCCTGATCGTCGGCGCCTACCGACCGGCCGATGTGGCCCTGGGCCGAAGTGGTGAGCGACACCCGCTGGAAGGGGTGGTGAACGAGTTCAAGCGCTACTATGGGGACATCAGGGTGCACCTGGGCCAGGCGGCGGTGGTTGAAGGCCGGCGGTTTGTGGATGCCTGGCTCGACACCGAGCCGAACCTGTTGGGAGAGGGGTTCCGGCAGTATCTGTACAACGACCTCGGTGCCGGAGAACGGCGGCTGCTGCACGGCGAGATCGCGGTGGTGCTGGAGGGGCTGTACGGGGACCAGGTAGAGGAGATCGCGGCTGTCGCTGGGCAGTTGGCGCGGCACTTCCAGGAGGCGGGGATTGCGGAGAAGGCGATCGACTATCTGCTCCAGGCGGGGAGGAGGGCAGTCCGGCTGTCCGCCCGGGAGGGAGATGCAGCACAAGAGCGGGCAGAGGCGGCTATTGCCCTCTCAACCGAGCAGGGGTTTCCCTTCTTCTTGACGATGGGGACTATCCTGCGAGGCTGGGCGCTAGCAGAGCAGGGACAGCGAGAGGAAGGGATTTCGCAGATGCGACATGGTCTGGCCGCCTACCGTGCTACGGGGGCAGAGTGGATGCGACCGTATTATCTAGCCATGATGGCTGAGGCGTATGGGAAGAGAGGACAGGTCGAAGAGGAACTTTCCGTACTGGCCGAGGCGCTGGCTGTGGTAAACAACAGTGGAGCACGCCGGTGGGAGGCAGAGCTGCATCGGCTAAAGGGGGAGTTGCTACTGATGCAGGGCGAAGATGAGTCTGATACTTCGGCTGGGCTCAGTACAAGGATTGAGGCATGTTTTCGCGATGCTGAATCTTGTTTTCAGCACGCTATCGACGTTGCCCGCAGCCAGAGCGCGAAGTCTCTGGAGCTACAAGCAGTGATGAGCTTGAGCTGTCTATTGCAGAACCATGGCGTCTACCGGAAGGGCTATTTGCCCCTGTTCGCTTTGGCTCGTCAGCCCAATTTGGAGATGCCGGCCCCCACGCCGTAGAGAACGAAGCGCCGGCCGCGTCGTCTGCGCGATGCCAAGGGCGTCGACCGATAGGCGCGCCCCGCCGCCCGTGGTGTCTTTCACGACCTGCGCGGCGTCCTGCGTCGACGCGTTGACCGTCTCGACAGCTCCTTCGCGCCGTGCCATTTCCAGTTTCTCAGCTTTGATGTCAACGGCTACGACCTGGGCGCCAAGCGCCGAGGCGATCTGTACAGCCGAGAGGCCGATTCCGCCGGCGCCGAAGATGGCCACCCACTCCCCTGGACGAACGACTGCCCGATCAACGAGTCCATGGTAAGCCGTCATGAAGCGGCAGCCCAGCGAAGCGGCGCTGACAAAGTCTACGGCATCAGGTAGTCTAATCAGGTTGACGTCAGCGTGCGGCACAATGACCAGCCGGCCATACCCACCGTTGAAGCTGAAGCCGATTGAACCATAACCTGATTCACAGCGATTGGAGTGCCCGCTGTAACAGGGGTGGCATTTGCCACACGCCATGTGAAATGCCGTGGTGACTCGCTGACCTGGCTCGAAGTTTCTCGCGTTTGTGCCGGCATCCACAACCAGCCCGCTGAGTTCGTGGCCCAGCACGTGCGGCAACTCGACCCGAACGCCGGCCCACGTCCAGTCCCCTTGCCAAACATGCCAGTCACTCCGGCAGATCCCACACGCTTCGACTTGGATCAGGGCGTCGTTGGGACCTGGAACCGGATCTGGCAACTCCTGGATTTCAAGCGGTTCCCGCAACCGGGTCAGTACTGCTGCTTTCATGGGTGTACTTTTCAAATAAGCGTCGATTGAGGCGCATTTTGCCGCCGTCCTTCACATCGAATTTGAGGATTGATCGAATTTCCCCCCTGAGGTGCTTGCACATCCGATTCGGTCAATCCTGGAATTCGTTGTGAAGAGTTCACTCTCAGAGCCGCGGACCAACAGAAAATCGCGGATCAATGGCGCTAAATCTGCGTATTCCTGCTAAGGATTGAGAATTAAATAACTTCCCCAATTGAAGCCGAAATCTCAGGCAATTCAACTACAAAATGGATAAGTTATTCAATCCTTAGCCCTAATCGGCGGCTATTGACCCCAGGGTACCGTATCTATCGAAAACACTTGTCCGGTCAACCCCACAATTTCGCAAAGAACCAGGAAATGACAGGCTGGGAGAGGGCTTTCAAAATGTCTGAGGTCCAGTTCGCGACCTTGCCAAGATGAAGGATACCTTGTATACTTTACTGACACTCAGCATACCACGCCAGCGAGCATACTTCAAGGGTCTGTTTGTTACATTCGCGTGTATTTCAGTGCAGCGGGAGTCACTTATGCGCCCCTTCGCCGAACTCCTCACCGAATACATGGAGCGGATCAACATCAGCGACGCCGGCCTGGCCCACAGCATCGGCGTCCGCCGGCAGACCATCTTCCGCTGGCGGCAAGGCATTGTTGAAAAACCCCGGCACCGCGACAATGTGTTACAGTGCGCCCAGGCCCTGGGCCTCACGCACGGAGAGCGCGATGGCTTGCTGGAGGCCGCCGGCTTCAGCCCCGAACGCGACTTGCTCGACGTCCTCCCCCCTTTCCCCGACAGCGAACCCTCTGGGACGGATCATCCCTTCGTCGCGCGCCAAGCTGAACTCGCACAACTGAATGCGTTTCTTGAAGAGACTCGCGCCGGCCTGTCTGCGTGCGGGCACGCACAGGCAGGCCACGGCCAAGTCGCCTTTGTCACCGGCGACGCCGGCAGCGGCAAGACCGAGCTGGTCCGAGAATTCGCCCGCCGCGCCCAAGAAACACACGCCGACCTCATCGTGGCCGGCGGAAACTGCAACGCCTATACCGGCGTCGGCGACCCGTACCTGCCCTTTCGCGAGATCCTCGAGCTGCTGTCCGGCGACGTCGAAGTCAGGTGGGCGGCCACCGCTATCGGACGGGACTACATCCACCGCGTGTGGGCGTTGCTGCCCCACGTCGTTCAAACCCTCGTAAACGTCGGCCCCGATCTCGTCGATGTCTTCGTCCCCGCGCCGGCGCTGCTCCAACGCGCGACCACAGCCGCGCCCGGCGACGTCGGCTGGCTGGCCGAACTGGAGGCGCTGGTGGCTCGCACAGAGGCCGGCCAGCACCCAGCCAACGTGGAGCAGCACGATCTCTTCGAGCAGTACACGCGCGTCATGCAGTCGTTGGCGCGGCAGAGACCTCTCCTGCTCGTGCTGGACGATCTCCAGTGGGCCGATGCCGGCTCCATCAGCCTGCTCTTCCACCTGGGCCGGCAGATCCAAAGCAGCCGCATCCTCATCGTGGGCCTCTACCGGCCGGCGGAGGTGGCCCTCGGGCGAAACGGCCACCGGCACCCTTTGGAGCCGTTGGTGAACGAGTTTCAGCGCCGCTTCGGAGATTGCCAGGTCGATCTGCGAACGGCCGATGGTCGGGAGTTCGTTCAGCGCCTCCTGGACACCGAGCCGCACCGGTTGGACGGCGCGTTTCTGGACGCGCTGCACCGGCATACGGGCGGCAACGCGCTGTTCACTGTCGAGATGCTGCGCGGCATGCAAGAGCGCGGCGACCTCGTCCGCGATGAGGCCGGCCGGTGGGCCAACGGCTCACCCGTCGACTGGGAGACACTGCCGGCGCGCGTCGAAGGCGTGATCGGCGAGCGGATTGGCCGGCTGTCGCCGAAGCTCCAGGAGATCTTGAAGGTCGCCAGCGTGGAGGGTGAGCGTTTTACGGCCGAAGTGGTGGCCCGAGTGCAGGGGGATAGTGAGCAAGCGACCGTACAACGGCTGAGCGGCGAGTTGGACAGCCGGCATCACCTGGTGAGGTGGCAGAACAACGGACGCTTCGGTGCGCAGCGCTCGTGTCAGTATCGCTTCCGACACATCCTGTTCCAGAAGCATCTATACAACAGCCTGGACGCGGCGGAGCGGGCGTATCTCCACGAGAATGTCGGGAACGCCCTCGAGATGTTGTATGGGACCCAAACGGAGGAGATCGCGGCTATCGCGGCTGTCGCTGGGCAATTGGCACGGCACTTCCGGGAGGCAGGGGATGCGGACAGGGCGATCAATCACCTCCTTCAGGCCGGGAAGCGCGCCGTGCGATTGTCTGCCAACGAAGAGGCGATCGCGCATCTAGCCCAGGGGTTGGCGTTGCTCGAGACGCTATCGAACACCCCCGAACGCACACAGCGCGAGTTGGACCTCCAAGTCACCCTCGGACCAGCCTTAATGGCTTCCAAGGGCTATGCAGCCCCCGAAGTTGTACAAGCCTACGCCCGAGCGCGCGAGCTATGTCAAGAAATGGGAGAAGCCACGCAGCTTTTCCCAGTGGTACGAGGTCTATGGGCCTTTTATTTCACCCGGGCGGAGCATCAGACAGCCTGTGAGTTGGGGGAACGGCTGCTCGTTCTGGCGGAGAAGGCACAAGATCCAGCCCTCCTCCTCGAAGCCCACCGCATTTTGGGAACATCCTCGTTTCAGATCGGAGAATTTGCCTTAGCTCGGATGCATTTGGAACGCGCAATCGCCCTTTATGATCCGCAACAACATAGCCCCCATGCCTTCATGTACGGGCAGGATCCCGGTGTATCTGGCTGCTGCTATGCCGCGTTTACCCTGTGGTTGCTCGGCTATCCGGATCAGGCCCGAAAACGGAGCCGCGAGGCGCTGGAGTTAGCCCAGCAGCTACCTCACGCCTACACTCAGGTTTACGGCATCGGTCTGACTGCCAAGCTCCACAAATGCTGCCGAGACGTGCATGCCGTTCAAGAGCTGGCAGAAACGACGATTGCGCTGGCAGCCGAAGATGGGTTTCCGTTTTTCTTGGCTCTGGGCATCATGCTGCGGGGTTGGACGTTGGTGGAACAAGCCCGCCAGTCCGGGCGACAGAGACAAGCCGAGGAGGGTCTCGAACAGATACGCCATGGCCTCGCCAGCTGGCGCGCGACAGGAGCAGAGCTGTCCCTGCCGGCTCATCTGGCCTTGTTAGCCGAGGCCTACAGAGCCGTTGGCCAAGTCGAAGAGGGGTTGAGTGCACTGGCTGAGGCGCTGGCGAGAGTGGAACGCACCGGGGATCGCTATTGGGAGGCCGAGCTGTATCGGCTCAAGGGAGAGTTACTGAGGATCAAGGCCGAGGCTAAGGCTGAGGCCGGGGCGTGTTTTCGCGATGCTGAAGCTTGTTTTCAGCACGCGATCGAGGTCGCCCGCCGGCAGCAGGCCAAGTCGTTGGAGCTGCGGGCGGCGGTGAGCCTGTGCCGGCTGTGGCAGAAACAGGGCCGAGGGGAGGAAGGCCGGCAGATGCTGGCCGATATCTACGGCTGGTTCACCGAAGGCTTTGACACCGCGGACTTGAAGGAGGCCGAGGCGCTACTTCAACAGCTTGCGGCGTGAACAGCCTCCATCCGATAGCAGCGGGCGACGCCTATCCCCGTCTTCTAGGTGATCAGACCGAAAGCTGTGGCTTCTCAGGCGCCAGCAATTCCCGCTTTAGCATTATGCTCATGCGATGGGTGTAAGTTCGTAGTAGCGACTTCAGTCGCTTGTTACGTAAATCCAACGACTGAAGTCGTTACTACGAACGCCATAACGGAAATTTCTTCTCAGGCGCCCAGAATCTCCCGCAGTGGCCGGCGCACCTCGGCCGGCACAACGATCAGCAGTTCGTCGTCAACCGTTGCTTCTGCCAGCAGACCACGGAGCCGCAGCCGGCCCATCACCGTCTCCGGCTCATGCCAATCCCAGTATCGCGACTCCTTCAGATCGTTGTCGTAGCGCGCATCGAAGTCCTGCCACGACATACTCCCACCACGCTCCAGCACCCGGCGCAGCGCAGCACGCTCGTCGTCGGTCAAATCCGCCACGATGCGTTCCAGATTGTCCCGATCTTCGAGAGCGGCCGTAATCTCCGCGATGAGCTTGGCCTTGCGCAACGTAGTCCACCCACCCCACGGCATCACCACGCGCCCCATTCCCGTGAGCGCATTCTTGATGTGGAGCGGCAGCGTCTCAGATAGCGACGGATCGGGAGTAGCGAGCTCGGCCTGCAATCGCTCCCGCTTGGCCTGGTCGCGCTTGTGGCTCTGCTCCAGCGTGGACTCCCAGCCTGTCCGCAGGCGGGAGACCAAATCAAGACGCTCTGAAATGTCGTCGAGGTGGTCCAGCAAGCTCTCGGCCGGCCCGTAGCCCGGCGCCACCTCCAAGGCAAACTCCAGGGATCGCCGGGCCGCCTTATACTCTCCCTTAGACGTCGCCAGCCGAGCCTGAACGTAGTGGTAAAAAGCCAGCTCCCGCGGCTGGAACCGCTCTGCATCAGCTAACGGCGCCAACAGAGCCTCCGCACCCTCAATATCACCCTCGTCGAGCAGATGCATCGCCAGATTGCCTCGGGGGAACACGTAGGTCGGATCTACGTCCATTGCCTCCCGGTACATCTTCTTGGCCCGCTCATGGTCTCCGCGATGGGCGTAGAGGGCGGCCAGGCTGTTGTAGGCTTCTTTGGCGCGCGGTTCCAGGTCTAACGCACGTTGAAACAGCCGTTCAGCCGTCTCGTACTCGTTCTGCTGAAAAGCTTCCTGACCTCGGTTCAATAGGTCCGCCGTCCCGGGCGTGTAGAAGACCTCCGGATCTTCGGTGATTTCGTACTGGCGCAGTTGTACCTCCCGCCATTCTCCTTCGCTCCACACGCGCAGCGTTTCGTCAGCCGGAATCTGGCCGGCCTGGGCCAGCTTGAACAGAGCCTGCAAACGCGTTTGATCGTCGCCCGCCTGGCTCAATCCGAAGCGCCGTAGGGCGGCATAAGCAGCCGGCGTACCGGCAATTTCCAGCATCGCCATGCCCGCATCGGGTTGGTTCTCCTCCCAGATCAGCTTCTCTGCCGCCCGGACGATCTGCGGATAGCCAGCGACGAAGCGATCGACCTCGCGGCGGAACTGCCTGGCTGGCATTTCGCCCTGGCGGCTGGTCAACTCGACGAAGGACCCCAGTGCCTGGCGGGGCATTAGCTCAGTGCTGTGAAAATAGGGGTAACGTTCAGTCCAGCCTGACCCGGGCCGGCCGGCCCTCAAGGCTGTCAACAGGTCGTTTGCCCAGGGCACGTCGTTCTGCAGCATCTTCAGCCGGCGCTGGGCGGCACGACGCCGGCCAGTGTTGGCCTCGGCGACGGCCAAGAACAACTGCGTTCGCCAGGCGCCGCCGGGCGTTCCACCCCGCTCGGGGCCCCCTTTGTCCAAGGGCTTCAGCAGCTCATACACACTTTCGTCCTCACCCAAGGTCGCGGCCGCTTCCGCTTTCTTGACACCCGCATCCTCCCCCCGCGGCGTGACTTCCCGCAGTGTCGCCCAGAGCTTTCGCGCCTGTGACTCTTCTCCCGCCCACGCCAGGAACCGGATCGCGTTGCTCAAGGCCTGGAGATTCTCCGGAGCGTGCGACAACACTTGGCGCGCCTCAGCAACCGCTTCTTCGGGTTGACCATCAAAGAACAACGCCAAAGAAAGATTGTTGCGCGGTGGGGGCCAATCGCCCAGCAGGTCGATAGCCTGTCGGTTGATATCGATACAGGCCGCATAGTCGCCGTCCTGCAAGGCACGCTGGCCCTTTTCCAGGTGCAGGAAGCCTTCTTCCATCTGTGCCACCGGCAGGTCCACGTCATCAGCGGTCTCCATCACGTCTTGCTCCAGCGTAGCCACTTCCTTGCGCGCCGCGTCCATCATCGGGACCGCAACCTGATCCTGATGGTGGAACATTTGACGGAAGGCACGTAGGGCGTGCGCGCGTAGACCAAGGTCCAGGTACAATGAAGCCAGCGGCAGCCAGTAGATGGGATCGCGGCTCAGCTCGTGCGCGCGCTCATAGCCATTCAGTGCGCCCCACAGGTTGCCGGCATTGGCGCGGGCATAGCCAATGTAGTAATGTACCTCAGCCGAGCGGGGGTGAGACGTCAAGTACGGCTCCAACATCTCAATTGCCTCTCCCGTGCGGCCGCGTGCAATCAAGTCGTCGACCTTGCTGAGAACACGTTCCAGGTCAGCCGATGGTCGGCGCCGGCGCCGCTTCTTGTCTGGTCTTCTACGTCTACGTCTTCGTCTGCTCAAGGGCCACCTCCCAAGTAGCTTGACGGGTATGATCATCGTTTCGGCCACTAGCTCGGCTTGGATTGCCAAATCCAAGCCATAACCGCTGGATTTGGCAATCCAGCGGGAGCAGGCGGAAGCCAATGGCCGAAACGATGATCAAGGCCAGCTTGACAATGTTAACTTCGAGCCCAGATCCAACCGCATGCGGGAAGGCGTCTTCACGTTTCAGCATAATTATACCATAACGCGGTGCGATACCCCAGATGGCTACAATTGAGAGGATACCAAGTTATGAGCAAACACCAGCGGAGTATGCTTGACAGTGCATTCTTTATTTGATATACTCGTATCATACACTATTCCACTATCATGCGGGCTCTTTCACCATCGTCGCACTTGGGTAATCTCGTCGTCGCAGTTTGATTCCTCGAAAGGGCGGAATAAGGGGATTCCAGAATTTAAAACCTCCCAAAAACCTAAAGATTTCCAGGGGAAATAGGCCGTTTTTGGGAGGTTTATTTCCCTGGAAGTCCCTAACCCAGAACAGTCAAGTTACTCGGAGTCACCGAGTATCACTGGGCCGACGGCCATCCACGTTGGAAGGAGGTAGCCTCAAGTCAAGAGAGCTTCTACAAAATACATGGAAACTCGACAACAGACTATGTGAGGAGGACAACAAATGAAGGAACGCATTTCAGGCCGGCACTTGCCACTCGTCATCGGCATTTGCCTCACACTACTTGTTTTGTTCACTTTGGCAGCCTGTGCAGTGCCACAGCCGGCTGCCCCACAACCGTCCGGGGCCGAGTCTGGCGCGCCGGCCGAGCAGGAAGCACCGGAAGCCGAGGAGCCGGCGGAACCCAAGATTCTACGTGTACGTCTGTATGGGGACATTCAGAACCTCGACCCCGCCTTCCAAATCTCGGAGAATGACACGGTCGTTGCCAACGCCGTCATGAACGGCCTCGTGCGCTACTGCCCGAACTCTTATGACCTCTGCAACCAACTGGCCGAGGAGATCGAAGAATCGGAAGACGGCCTGCAGATTCGCTTCAAGCTCAGGGAAGGCGTCATGTGGCACAACGGCTACGGTGAACTGACCGCCGAGGACGTCAAATACTCCTATGAGCGCCTCATCGACCCCGATCTAGATGCCGCCTATGCCGACGACTGGACCACTCTGGACCATGTGGAGGTCATCGACAAGTACAACGGCATCATCCACCTCAAGGAGCCGTTTGCCCCGCTGTGGAACTCGACATTGCCCGTCGGCAGCGGCACCATCGTTTCCAAGAAGTGGATTGAGGAGGTCGGTCTGGAGGCGTTTGCCACGAACATCATCGGCACCGGGCCCTATCTGTTTGACGAGTGGAAACCCCAGGAGATGGTCATCCTCAAGAAGAACCCCGACTACTGGGGCGAGGAGCCGTACTTTGATGAGATCCGTATGATCCCCATCGAGGATGACAAGGCCGCTGAGGTGGCTCTCGAGGCCGGCGATCTGGACTTCAGCCTGATCAGCAGCCCGTCGATAGAGCGGTTCGAGGACAACCCCGACCTCAAGGTCTTGTCGAGACCCTCACTGCGCTATTACTGGGTCGGGATGAACGTCCAGCACCCCAAGCTGCAAGATCCCAACGTCCGCTGGGCCGTCATCTATGGCATCGATGTGCCCAGCATCCTGCAAGCGGTCTGGATGGGTAAGGTCGAGCGGGCATGCGCCCTCATCCCACCCGGGCTCACCGGCCACTGGGCCGACGCACCTTGCTACGAGCGCGACGTGGATAAGGCCAAAGAGTATCTGGCCAAGGCGGGCCTGGAATCGCTCGACCTGCGACTCGACCTGCAGGACACCACCGAAGAGCGGACGGAGGCCGAGATCGTCCAACAGAACCTGGCAGACGTCGGGATCAACGTCGAACTCAACCCCATGGACTCCAGCACCTTCTGGACCTCTACTTTTGGCGAGCAGGCTGTCGAGAACAACGAGCTCATGCTCGGCAGCTACTCGATGCAACCCGATCCGGCCTGGGCCACCATGTGGTTCACCTGCGACCAGGTGGGGGTCTGGAACGCGCAGGCTTGGTGCAGCGAGGAGTACGACGAACTGCACCGCAAGGCCATGGTCACTGTGGATCCCGAAGAGCGGGACGAACTCTACATCGAAATGCAGAAGCTCTGGGATGAGGCAGCCCAAACGATCTGGGTCACCTACGGTGTCCGGCNCTATGCCCATGTCCCCGACATCTTGCCGGCTACCACGCCCAACGGAAAGCCCCAATTTGAGATGTTCGAGCCGGCGCCATAGGACGGGCCTTGCCGTCTCGTGACAACGGCGTAAGCCCTGGGGCCTGCACACACGCGTGCAGGCTCCAGGAGAATCTTGGTAAAGAGCGGCTCATAACATTCGAGTCTGTCTAGCTTGACAATGTTAAATTCGGTTCAGAAACAGCCTTTTGATCGCCGAAGGTC
>JAANWY010000212.1 GCA_018263655.1 Anaerolineales bacterium
TCCGACCTCTACAGCCTGGCGGTGTGTGACGTTCAACGACTCTGCCCACTTACGTTCCTTCTCGTGCGTCGCCTGGGCTTGATAGGTTGCAACGTTCTCCTGGAAGTTCTGCACTTGCTCTCGAAATTGGGCAGCGAATCCGGTTTCCCCTTCCATGAGATAACGATAAAGGGCAGCCTCAGCATCGCGCAACTGCGCCTGCATCTGAACCGCAACCAGCCGTTGGCGAAGGCCCACTTCCTGCACCGTCTTGAAAGCGGTGGCGACCGTCCGGGCCAAAAGGCCCAGCGTCAGCAGGTTGACCAACAAAGCGAGGCTCAAGAACACAACGAGGAGCAGTAGTTTCACTCTGATGCGCACTGTTATCCCCCTCTGCAGAACCAGCGCTGTCCCATACCAGGTCGTCCAACCAGCTTCCAGGAATTCTAGATTTGATCCTTGCGAAGGTTTGTGAGCGGTTTCGCGGCAGAATCACCGTCGGTTATCGCATGCCATTTCGCTGCGGAGCCACCTCGTAACCTTCGCAAGGATAGCCACCAAAGCCAAATTTAGAACTGCTGGCCAGCCTTGCGATCTGTCGGTGCTAAGGATTGAGCAATTCAACGACAAAATGGGTAAGTTATTTGATCCTCAGCCCTAACTGGTATCAAAGCTCTTCACGAATGCATCGAGGGCGATTTTGAGGTGAACGAACGCCAAGCCTCGGTATTCTTCACGGATGGGTGGATCTTCTGAGGTGTACTCTTCTTCGTCATTGATGGCTTCGACGATGTAGCGCAGCACTTCAGGCTCGGGATGGTTTTCCAGCATCGTCTCGGTGGCACTCACAAAATCGGCCTCGGTGTCGGAGGCGAGCAGGTCTAAGAAATCGTAGTTGGCTTCCTCTGCCTGCCCGAGTCCCGCGCGTGTTACTCTGCCCAATCGCCTATCACTTTCCGTCACGATTTGCCAGACCACCAGGCCTACGTAGAAGATGATTTCTCGTTCGTGCTGGTTGAAGGGAAAATCGCCCAAGGCGAGCAGGTAACTGAGAATGAATGGCTGCTCCCGTCTCATTTCGTCGATCAGTTGCGGAATTGTGGGAATAGGGGTCTGGGCCATTCGCTGCCAGGTTTGAGTGACAATTTCAGCTGAGATCATGTGCTCCATCCACCTTTCTCCCTTAACTACCTTGACAATGTCACATTCCGTCGCTGTGGCCGGTCTCCTGTCTGCGTGCGACCTGCCTGCCCGCGCCGAGAGGCAGGCGGGTCTGCCAAGGCCTGTCTGCGTCTGCCTGTGCGTGCCCGCACGCAGACAGGTGCCCCGCACAGACAGGCACAGGACGTCGCCTCGGTCAGGAGACCTTCGGCGATCAAAAGACTGTTTTCTGAACCGAATTCAACATTGGTTACCGCCCCACGTTGGGCGAAGGTCTCCCGACCGAGCCCGTTTCACCCCTTCGACAGGCTCAGGACGTCGCCTCGGTCAGGAGACCTTCGGCGAACGATGAGCGGCTCAAAATGAGAATTCTTGCCCTTCCGTAGCATTCTTGTCCTTGTTACATTCTCTCCTGTTCTTCAATGGAAGCCAATTGCTTGGCCATCTCCTCGATGGCGACGCGCTGCTTGCGGTAGAGGTCAGATTCGCTCATGGCCAGCCGGCGCGCTACATCGCGGGCGCGTTCTCCCTTCCGGAACTTCAGCTCCAAGATATTGTACAGCACCCACTCGCTGGCCGTCAGGCTGCGCGCGCCGTCGGGCTTCAGTGCCTCCAGGCCGCGATCCAGCACGTAGCGCATAGCGCGCGCCGGGTTCGAGTCGTGCTCGGCCAGGGCATCGCGAACCACCTGGAGCTGCATCAGCGGGCTCTCGGTGAGCTTGGGGCCGCCCCAGTAGTGGCTCAGCGCATCCTTGACCCAGTTGGCGAAGTTGGGGGAGCGGATGGGGTCGTCCTCGATGGCCTCCAAAGCCGTCGAGCCGGCGTACAGCACCGTGCCGCGCACCTGAGCTTGCAGGGTCTCGATCTCCGGCGCCAGATCGCGCAGCACGCTGAACACGCTTTGCTGCAGGCGCCGATCCTCCAGGGCAAGCGCAGCGCGTTCGACGAATGTCGTGGCCGCTTCGTATTCCTCGCCGGTCAGATCTGCCAGAGGTTGCTTGCTCTCCAGCACCAGCACGCCCAGCGTCGCCTCTCCGTCCGGCGTGCGCAGCGGCAGCAGCGAGAACTGTCTCTCGTGAACAAAGCGCTCTGCGAAGCTTGCCGGCGCCTGTCGATCTCCGTCTTGGCGGCCGGCGTCAGGCCCATTGCCCGCCATTTGGTCCAGCAGCGACGACAAATCACGCTCCTCCAGGAATTCGAGGGCCGTCGCCCGATCGCCGCAGTGGGTATCGATGACCAGCTTGCCGTCTTTCATCACCAAGATGAAGCCGTTCTCCACCCGCATGAGATCACACAGTGCCGTGAGAATGTTCTCCAGAAGCTGACGCAAGTCACTGCTGGTGAGAAGTCGCTCGTCGAGCTGGCGCAGCCACACGACCTCATTCCAGTCTCGCTGGAACACAATCATATCGGCAAGGGGCCTTGTGAGTTGTACCAATGATTGGAAAACGACGATGCCCACCACGATAGAGAGAGCCAGTACCGTATCGCGGGGTAAACCGAGGATGCGGTCCGCCTGGGGCACCAGGAGCGTAATGCCAATGACGACGGTACCGAGGAGGGGAGCTTGCACCAGGTACTTGAGCAAATCGCGCTTGACCACGCGATCGGGGATGATGACGCCCTGGAAGGCCACCCCATAGGCCATGATGACCGTCATGGTAGCAATGCTGACGCTGGCGAGCGCCGCCAAGCTCCAGAAAATCCAGGGACTGGCGGACACCGCGTCGATAGGTGAAACAATCAGATAGGGGAAAACGCTGAGCGGCGCAATGACGGATACTGTTAGATACGACATGCGGCGCCGTGAGGTGAACGTCAGACAGCGCTCGCGCGCTTGCCACACGTTCCAAGCTGCCCAGCCGGCTGTGAAGAAGAAGTAGAGGGCGAAGACAATGAATAGCGGGCCGGCCTCGAAGTGGAAGACAGTTTTTGGTTCCCTTTCGACCGCATGCACGAGCCAGTCCGTCGTACCGGCGAGGGCTAGCATGACGAGGCTGGCCAGGTAGGCGACTCCGATGGCCAGGCTGCGCCGGCGCGAGACGTCGTTCGTCGTCCGCAGAATCGTGTCGGAAAAATGCAGGTACGCGGCCGGCACAGACGCAATCCCCACCCACTGAATCGTGAGCCAGATCTCGGCCGCTTGCACGTCATCCACAGCGGCCAGGAAGACATCACCGATGTAAACGATGCTGACAAAAGCCAACAGAGCACAGAAAGCGCGGGCTACGGCGTTGAGAAAGTTGTGCACCAGCAAGTAAACGAAGAGAGAGAAGGCAATGATGACTGTGGCCGATGCCAATATCAAATTGATTTGGCTCAGTAATCCTAAGAGCGTCAGTTCTTCCATGTCAGACAACCCACACGACGAAATAGTAGACGATCACACTCACGAAGAGCAAGCCGTCCACCCGATCCAGCATCCCGCCGTGTCCGGGGATCAGATTCCCGGAGTCTTTGGCGCCGGCCTGACGCTTGATGACTGACACGCTGAGATCGCCCATCGTGCCCAGGACACCGACCGTCGCGCCGAGGCCGATGCTGGGCAGGAGGGGGGCGCCGAGATACGTCGCCAGCACGGCTGTCACGACGATGCACACCAGCCAGCCGGCAACCGATCCTTCCCAGGTTTTTTTCGGGCTGACGGTCGGCGCGAAGAGGTGCCGGCCCAGGTAGTTGCCGGCCAGGTAGACGCCCGTCGCGTAGGCCGCCGAGTCACTGGCCCACGTGCCCAGCAGGATGATGAGTATCCAACCGAGACCGTCGGGTAGCTCGCGCACCGAAACCAAGAAGCTGGCCAACCAGCCGACGTAGACGGCTCCGGCGATGGTCAGGGCCCAATCGTTCAGGGAGCGCTGGGCTGGGGCGCGTGCGATTTGCCAGAGCAAGGAGAGGATGATGCCGGCGGCCAGCGCCGGTCTGCCCAGGTGCCGGCTGAGGGGCATAGCGGCGATGACGAAGCCGCCCATCATGATTAGGCCCAGAATCCGAGCTGGGTGGTGCCCCTGGTCACCCAGCAGGCGGTAGAATTCAAAGCCGGCCAGCAGGGTTACGATGAAGACCAGAGAGAAGAAATACCAGCCACCAAGATACGTGGTGCCAAGCACGATAGGCAGGAGTACAAGGGCACTGACCACGCGCTGTCGGAGCATTTGGTCATTTAGTCGGTTAGTCAGTTAGTCAGTTAGGTGGTTGGGTGGTTTAAGTGAACTCAAATGTTCGGCAAGGTCTCCGACCGCAATCGTTGGGTCTTTGGGCTCGGTCGGAGACCTTCGCCCAACAGGTGGAACCTTCGCCCAACAGGTGGAACCTTCGCCCAACGGGTAAGCTGGGAAAGGCCATATTGGTCCCAAGATATTGAGAGGATACTAACCACCCAACCACCCAACCACCTGACTAATCAACGTTGGGCACCCGACCGAAACGCCGTTCTCGGTGGCCGTAGTCGATGAAGGCATCCCGCAATGCTTGCTTGCCGAAGTCGGGCCAGAAAACGGGCGTGGAATAGATTTCCGAGTAAGCGCCTTGCCACAGCATGAAGTTCGATAACCGCATCTCACCGCCAGTTCGGATGATCAGGTCAGGATCCGACAGGCCGGCTGTTGTCAGATAGCTCTCGAACAGCTCCTCGTCGATGTCTTCAGGCGGGATGCCGTCCTCGATGATGGCCTGCACGGCTCTGACGATTTCCAGCCGGCCGCCGTAGTTGAAAGCGACGTTCAGGATGATGCGGTCATTGTCCTGGGTCATGTTTACGGCCTTGTGGATCAGGCGCTGCAGTCGCTCGGAGACGCCGTCCAGCCAACCGATGTGTCGAATTTGAACGCCGTTGGCGTCGAGTTCATCCAGTTCGCGGTGGATGACTTCTTCCAGTAGACGCATCAAGCCACGCACCTCTCGTTCCGGTCGCTCCCAGTTCTCCGTCGAGAAGGCGTAGATCGTGAGGACTTCGACGCCGGCTTCAATGCACTCCTCCAACACGCGGCGGATATTATCGGTGCCGGCGCGGTGGCCGGCCAGGCGCGGCAACCCCCGTGCTTGAGCCCAGCGGCCATTGCCATCCATGATAATGGCCACGTGCTGAGGAATCTTCGACGGTTCAGGCTCCACGGCTTGTTCGCGACTCATGGACTGACGTTCTGCCGTTGCGGCCTGTGCCTTGCCATCTTCGGAACCCGACCCTCCGGCACGCTCCGGACTTGGTCCTTCGACAGGTTCAGGACCTCGCTCCGAACTTCTAGTGCGAAACATCGAACGACTATACCTCCATGATCTCGGCCTCTTTGTTCTCGCCGACTTTGTCGACCCGTTCGATGTACTCGTCGGTGCAGTCCTGGACGCGGTCACGGGCACGGTAGTACTCGTCCTCGCTGATCATCCCCTCGTTTTCCAGTTCCTCAAGGTCTCTCATGGACTCTCGGCGCACATTGCGCACCGCGACTCGCGCTTTCTCAACGCGCTGCGACGAAACCCGCGTAAGCTCTTGCCGGCGCTCCTCCGTCAGGCGCGGAATCACCAACCGGATAATGGCGCCGTCATTGCTTGGGTTCAGACCCAGGTCCGAGGCCAGGATTGCTCTCTCGATGTCCTGCAGAGCGTTAGGGTCCCATGGCTTGATGGTCAGGAGTCGCGCTTCCGGGGCGGCGATAGAGGCGATCTGATTGAGGGGCGTCATTGTGCCGTAGTAATCAACCCGCACTCGTTCCACCAGCTTGGGTGAGGCGCGTCCCGTGCGGACTGTTGCCAGGTCAGCGCGCAAGGTGTCGACGGACTTTTGCATATGGACTTTGGTTTCTTTCAGGATGTCACCGATCATGAGTATCTACCTCCTGCGAAGTACTGCACACTTCGTACGACGACATTGGCTGGCGCGCTGACCTGGCAACAGTGGTGCCTACCTCGTCCCCCATGACGGCTTGTTCCAGCACACCAGGTTCCCATAGGTTGAGGACGGTGATGGGCATTTGATTATCCATGCACAAAGTGAGTGCGGTGCTATCCATCACACCAACGCGCAGATTTAGGGCATCGATGTAGCTAAGATGGGTGAAGCGCTCAGCGTCTGGGTGGGTCTCCGGATCTTGCGCGTACACGGCATCCACCTTCGTGGCCTTGATCAAGATGGCGGCTCCGATTTCCATAGCCCGCAGCGCCGCTGCTGTGTCAGTCGTGAAGTACGGGTTGCCGGTGCCGGCGCCGAGTATCACAACCCGACCTTTCTCCAAATGGCGAATCGCGCGGAGCCGGATGTAGGGCTCCGCGACGGCTCGCATTTCGATGGCGGTCTGAACCCGCGTATCGGCGCCGGTACGCTCCAGAGCATCCTTGAGTGCCAGCGCATTCATGACGGTTGCCAGCATGCCCATCTGATCTGCTGTGGCGCGGTCCATATCGTGGGCAAGTCCATCCTTGCCGCGCCAGAGGTTGCCGGCGCCCAACACAACGGCAATTTCAACACCCAGGTTTCTAAGGTTGTTGATCTTGTTGGAGAGGGCTTGGGCCGCATCGGGGTCGATGCCAAAGCCCTCTGGGCCGGCCAGACTTTCACCGCCCAACTTCAGCATTACGCGTTTGTAGGCCGGTTGGGGCATGTCCATAAAGCCTTATTCACTCTTCCTCCGCCACTTCACCCAGCTCGTAGCGGGCAAAGCGCCGGAGCACGATGTTCTCCTTGAGTTCAGCAACCGCCTCAGTGATGAGCTCTTCCACCGTCTTGTCGTCGTCTTTGATGAACGACTGCTCTAGCAGGACGATGTCAGACACGTGTTTGTTCCAACGCCCTTCAACAATCTGATCGACAATGTGTTCGGGCTTTCCACCATCCAAGGCTTGTTGGCGATACGCTGCCAATTCCTGCTCACGGACTTCGTCCGGGATGTCGTCACGCGAGACGTAATGAGGCCTCATGGCGACGACCTGCATCGCGAGATTGTGGGCTAGTTCTTGAAATGGCTCTGTTCGAGCAACGAAGTCGGTCTCACAGTTGATCTCGATGATGGCCCCTATGTTGCCGCCGGCGTGAACGTAGGATTCGACGAGGCCCTCGTTTGCCTCTCGGCCGGCCTTCTTCTTTGCCACGGCCAGCCCTTTCTGACGCAGCAGCTCTTCTGCTGCGTCGAAGTCACCGTTCGTTTCTTCCAGGGCCTGTTTGCAGTCAAGGACGCCGGCGCCGCCATCCAAGCGTTCGCGCAAGTCCTTGACCATCTTGGCAGTAATCTCCATTCGTCCTCCTCTAATTAACTTGACAATGCTAAATTACCTGGTGTGCTGGGCGAAGGTCTCCTGACCGAGCCCAATTCGCCTCGGTCAGGAGACCTTCGGCGAGCAAAAAGCTGTTTCTGAACCGAATTTAACATTGTCAAGTTAAGCAATCGCGTGTTCTTCGTCTTCTTCTGCGTCAGGTTCTTCATCTTCCTGTGCGCCGAAGTCGAATTCATCGGGCTCGAAGATGCGCTGGGTGGTGTCGACTGCGGCGAGTTCTTCTTCTTCCATTTCCTCGGCATAGGCCGACGCGCGCATGAGCCGGCCCTGACCGGCCGCTTGGGCCATCAGGCCAGTGATGAGCTTGATGGTGCGGATGGCGTCGTCGTTCGAGGGGATGACGTAGTCGATCCTATCCGGATCAGAGTTCGTATCGACCATTGCAATGATGGGGATTTCAAGGATGTTGGCCTCTTTGACGGCAATGTCCTCGCGACGAGTGTCCACGACGAAGATCACGTCGGGTAGCTCGCGCATGTCCTTGATGCCACCCAGTCGCGTGTTCAGCTTTTCCATTTCGCGCTCAAGCTGAAGCACCTCTTTCTTGGGCAGCAGACTGAACTCACCGCGCTCCTGGCGTTGTTCCAACTCCAACAGGTAGTCAATACGCTGACGGATGGTCTGCCAGTTGGTCATCGTGCCGCCCAGCCACCGGTGAGTGACATAGGGCATGCCACATTCTGTAGCCGCCTGTTTGACGATCTCGGCAGCTTGCTTCTTGGTGCCAACAAACATAATAGAGCCGCCCTGGCTGGTGAGTTCCTGGACGGTTTCATAGGCCTCGTTGAGGCCCTCGAGTGTTTGCCGGAGGTCAATGATGTGGATTCCGTTGCGCTCGGTGAAGATGTAGGAGCGCATCTTTGGATTCCACCGGCGGGTGTGGTGCCCGAAGTGGACGCCGGCCTCCAGCAACTGTTTCATCGTAACGACAGACATAGGTTGTAGGGTCCTCCTTTGTGTGTTTTCGTCGTCCGCTCCCGTCAACCCTCGGGGAACCGCCGTAGTCGATTAGTCGATTAGTCGATTAGTCGCTTGGTCTGCTCGTCGGATGATTCCATACCGACCCATGCAGCAATATTGACCATGACCAATCGACGATCTGCGCAGTCAACGAACCAGACTACTGCTGGCACAACCCCTGTGGTCAGGAAAGCGTGTTTGATGGTAGTCCGTGGGCCCATAGCCCAAGGGGGCCATAAGCTCAAGTCAAAAGTATATCACAGAGGCACCTTACAGGCAAATGTTCGATCCAGTCGAGGTCGTTCATTTTCGCTTCCAGCATCTCTTGGTTGAACTCTTCGAACGATACCTGACTGACCACGGCCCAAACCTCTTTGTGGGGGACTGCCCGGACGGGATAGTGGGGATCAATGCCTTGCTCCGGCAATCCGTCCTTGCTCTATTGCCGATCTTGATAGTCAAAACTGACCAAATCCGTCTGTCACTTCGGCCACGCTCAACAAAGTTGAGCCGCTCAGCACAAGGTTTCCTTCTGTCCGTGCGGTTCCTGCGGAACCGCACGTAATACCGTCACAACCTGTCTGCGTGCGACGCACAGGCAGCTGGGGTTGCAGCGCCGGCGGTCGTTTCAGACGCTCTGCTGGGATTAGATGGTTCCTGACAGGACGATGTGAGTGAATGGACGGAGGATTGGAAAGGTTTCAATCCCTCTGCGAGAGTGTTGCAGAATTCGACGATAGCAACGGCTAGGGGGTAGCATCCCATGGGGGGTGGCCTCGTTATATACGATGAGCGGATTGCCGTCGCAACTCATCGTCAGGAGGCCACCCATG
>JAANWY010000213.1 GCA_018263655.1 Anaerolineales bacterium
TAGCCCACNNAATGAATTCGGTGTCTGCTACAGGAAACGTGTTTCACAGCTCATGGGGCATGGGGCTTCTGCCGGTTCAAGTATGGTAACTACTCAGGCCACTGCCCGGCTACTGCCCTCGCAGTTGCGAAATGCGGAAAAAGGGGTCGGTGGGGGGCGGCCGCCCCCCACCGACCCCTTTTTCCGGTCTCTTCTTGTGTAGGCACGAAGCGCCTGAGTAGCTTGACAATGTCACATTAACATAACAGTGACTCTTTGATCGCCGAAGGTCTCCTGTCTGCGTGCCTCGCACAGGCAGGCCTGACCGAGGCGAAATGGGCTCGGTCAGGAGACCTTCGCCCAACGTGGGGCGGTAATGTGACATTGTCAAGGTAGTCACTTATGGGGAAACTCCAGATCTTAACGACATCGACTTGCCCCACAGCACCAGATCATGTAGAATGCCAACGAAATGAGTACAGACGTCACGAGGGTTGAACCGGCGCCGGCGGAGGTACAGGGGCCAGGCATCGCGAGATCGGCGGCCATCGTCTCGGCCGGCAACCTGGCGAGCCGGGCGCTGGGCCTGGTACGGGAACAAGTCATCGCGTACCTGTTTGGCGCCGGTCCCCTGGTCTCAGCCTTTGTCGTCGCCTCCCAAGTCCCCACCCTGATCTACGACCTGCTCATTGGCGGGCTGCTGAGCTCGGCATTGGTACCGGTGTTCAGCGACTACGCCGCACCCGAACGCCGGCGTGAACTGTGGCGACTGGCCAGCATCGTCTTCAGCCTGGTTGCGTCCGTCATGGCCATCTTCGTTCTGGCGATCGAGATCGGTGCACCCTGGGTAGCCCTCGCCATGGGAGCGGGCGCCAGTCCAGACGCACCCAATACCCTAGCAGCCACCACGCGGATGATCCGCGTGATGGTGCCGGCCCTGCTCTTCTTCGGACTGTCAGGGGCGTCCACTGGGTTGCTGTATACTCTCAAGCGTTTCCGCTTTCCGGCATTCGGAGCCGCAGCGTTCAACGCCACCGTCATCACCGTCGGCACCTTGCTGGCGAAACCGTTCGGCATCTACAGCCTGGCCGGGGGCATCCTGATCGGCGCCGGCATGCAGCTCGCCATCCAATTGCCCGACCTCCCGTGGCGGCGCCTGCGCTTCGAGATCGACCTCTCCCACCCAGGGCTGCGGCGCATTGGCCGGCTGTACCTGCCGATTCTGCTGGGCCTCGTGGTCAGCAACATCGGCGTGATCATCGACCGCAACTTCGCCTTTCGAACCGGCGCCGGCAGCATCGCCTGGATGCGCTACGCCACCACGCTCATCCAGGCTCCGCTCGGCCTGGTTTCTGTAGCCGTCTCACTGGCCGCTTTGCCATCGCTCTCTCAGCGCCACGTGGCCGGCGACCTGGCCGGCTTCCGCCGGACGCTGGCGCGTGGATTGCGCATGATCTTGGTGCTCATCATCCCTGCCACCATCGGGCTGTTCGTGCTGGCCACGCCCGTGATCCAACTCCTGTTCGAACACGGTGAGTTCACTGCGTTTGACACGCGGCAAACCAGCAACGCTCTGCGGCTGTACCTGTTAGGTCTGCCGGGAGCCGCCATCGATTGGCCGTTGATCTTCGCGTTCTACGCGCGCAAAGATACGCTAACGCCGGCGCTGGTCGGCGTTGCCGCCGTCCTGATCTACCTGGCCATCGCCCCGACGCTGGCCTTCGTCGCCGGCATGGGGTTCCTGGGACTGGTTGCGGCCAACTCCGTCCAACTCACAAGCCACGCCGTCATCATGCTCATCTTGCTGCACCGCCGGATCGATGGCGTGCGGGGCAGCCGGCTGCCAGAAACCGTCGTGAAGAGCAGTACAGCCGCGCTGGCCATGGGCGGTGTCGTGTGGGTGGTCGCCGACCAGTTACCCTCCCTGATCGAGCTACCTGGCGCCGCCGGCACGCTTACCATCGTCGGTTCAGCAGCCGCGGTCGGCTTGACCGTCTACGGTCTCCTGGCAGCCCTACTGCGCCTTGAAGAAATCCACCTTGTCTGGGCCCGCCTCCGGCAGAAAGTGAGCACAATGGTTTGACCAACTAAGGACGCGGGCAGTATAATCTAGGCTAACTACTCAGGTACTTCGTGCCTACACAAGGAATATGCGGAAAAATGGGGTCGGTGGGGGGCGGCCGCCCCCCACCGACCCCATTTTTCCAAACTAACCAACCAGTGGAGTGAACGGCGTGAAGATCGTCGTGTTGGGTGGCGCCGGCGACATAGGCAGCCACATCGTACGCAATCTAATCGAACTCAGCGATGCACACGTGACCATCGCTGACTACCGCTTGCCCGAAGCCCGGGCATTGGCCCGGCGCCTCGGCGAGCGCGTTCAGGGCATCTTCGTCGATGCCAGCAACCGCGACTCGCTGCTGCTTGCCCTGCGCGACACAGATGTCGCTGTCGGAGCCATTGGCCCATTCTACCGCTTCGGGCCCAAGATGGCCTGGGCCGCCCTCGAAAGCCAAGTACCGTACGTCGACATCTGTGATGACCACGAGCCCATCGACATTCTGTTCGAATTCGACGCCGTGGCCCGCAAAGCCGGCGTCACCATGATCACTGGCCTGGGGTGGACACCCGGCCTCTCGAATATCCTGGCTCGTCGCGGCGCTGATCGGTTGGATCAGGTTGACGAAATTCGAATCGCGTGGGTGGGTAGTGCGGCCGACGCTCAGGGACTGGCGATCGTGAAGCATGTGTTGTACGCTATGAGCGGGCAGGCGCCCACATACCGCGACGGCGCTTGGGTCAACGTGCCGGCGCTGAGCGAATCGGAACGGGTTGAGTTCCCCGAGCCACTGGATGCGATTGACGTATCCCACGTCGGGCATCCAGAGCCCATAACGATCCCCAGGACACTTCCGGCCCGGACGGTGAGTCTAAAGGGCGCTCTCTTACCCCGCTGGAACAACCGATTGGCCGGCCTGCTTATCCGCGCCGGCCTGACATCCTCGGACAGGCGGATTGACCGCGTAAGCCGGCTGATCCAGCGGCTCGAACGCGTACTCGGCGCCGGCGGTGTCGCTCTCTCGGGTATGCGCGTCGACGTATCGGGCGTGCGCCACGGAGAGAGTGTGACGCTGACCTACAGCGTCGCCGATCACATGAGCCGGCTGGCGGCATTGCCGGCCGCTCTCGGCGCACTGATGCTAGCCCGGGGCGAGATCCAAGAGCCAGGTGTGTTTGCCCCAGAAGCCATCCTCGATCCCGAGCCTTTCCTGGACAGGTTGACCGAACAGGGGATCGACATCGTCGAGGAAGAACGGGAGACGCCGGCAGTGACTGTCGAGGAGAGGCCGGCCGAGATCAAGTCGGTTGAAGAAGCAGCCATCCGCCCAGGCCTTCCGTCAGCACGGCTAGCCGAAGGTCAGGTCGTTGAAGTTGTGCTAAATTTCAAGCGCGGCCGGCACGTCAAGGCCGTGGAGCAGGCCGCGCCTGCCCAGGCGAGTATACCGTCGGCCGCGTTGTGCACGGGCGAGATCGCAGAAGTCATCCTCACCGTAGATCAGGAGACAGCCAAAGAGGCCGAGCCATCCCCCTCGCCCAAGCTCGCCTCACCCCAACCAGAGTCAGACTAGAGCCAGCTATCGACGGTCAGAGACGAAACAGTAGACCTGACCACGTTTTGGAGGAACAGACCACATGGCAAAGAGATCATCAAAGAAACGTGCTCGTCGCGCACCCAAGATGTACCCCAAGGGCGCACCAACATCAAACAGTGTAAAAGCACGGACAGCGGTGAGAGAAGTCGCGGAAGAGCCCATTCGCCAAGCCCCTTCCAAGACAAGTAGCGAGGATCTACGCGAAGAGTATTGGTACGTCTACAATGACCTAAAACGGATTGCCTTAATATCCAGCACGCTCTTCGTAATTCTGATCGGGCTGTCTTTCGTAATCTGACGCTCAGTAGACCCAGATTCGTTCTGAGGGGACCGCCAAGCCTCCATCGTCAGACCCCCATCGCCGGCCTGGGTCTGACGATCCAGGCCGAGCAAAGCGGATCTACTAACACTGGAAGTTGATCAGGCACGCATCCGAACCTGGACAAACGAGAGCCATCCAGCGACAGCCGCGAAGTGCACGCCGGCTCCCAGCCAAGACGTTCCGGTCAAGACGAAGAGAACGGTCGTCACAACAGCGAGGCTGGCGCTGAGCAACAGGAATTCCGCCTCGCCTGGGTCTGCCAAATCGCGACGCACGCGCGGATCGGCGTATGCTTCGAGTAGCACTAGCCCTAATCCCACGAACCCGCCGGCGTAGCGATCGTCGAGTATCAGCAACGGCAGCGCTCGATAGAACGCCCAGTGCACCTGCTGGTGGATCACGGTTATCAACAGCCACACCCAACTCCAGGGACGGCCGGCGACCTGCCGCACCGGACCAAGAAGGGGTCCCGGGGCATCACCTAGCGCAATGACCTCCCGCCGGTAGCGCCACCCAACTGCGCCCATCAGGATCACCGCACCACCCGCCACGAGAGCTCCCTGGTTGAGGACCCCGCGAGAGGGAGCCGGCCCCAGTCCCAGCGAGGTCAAAGTCACAATGCCCGCCAAGAGCGCAGCGTAAGGTATTCCGACGTAGAAAGCGAAGCGAGCCACACCGGCCGCGATGGAAGCGGTCAGCGCCCAACTCACGCGCCGGACGACATCTCGAGAAGCCCAAGCGGCGTTGGTCACCCCGACGCACAGCAAAGCGGAGCCGGCTAGCCACAGCAAGCGCTCTTGATCTGGCGCCAACGAAAGACCGATCAATCGACTTAGCAACATCGTCAGGAGACTATTCCGGCAATCTCTCTCTCACAAAGCAAATCCCCGCGTGCCTTCCTGCCCGCGGGGACTACCACAAACCGATGGGCGAGAGAGGACTCGAACCTCCGACCTCACGGATGTGAACCGTGCGCTCTGACCGACTGAGCTACCCGCCCGTAACGCCATGCATTATAGCACGAGACACACAGAAGCGCAAATCGAGATCGTAACGATATGAAACTTGACTTCCGACTCCAACCCGTGCTGATCCGTCTGTTGCCCTTCTTGCTGCTCGCCACCACCGTTTCGAGCGCCCGCGCCACGCCGGCCCGACCGTTGGCCCAGCCAGACGATCCCCGATTCCCCGATCAGTGGAACCTGTACGACCCAACCGCCGGCGGTCAACCCATACGGCCCGACATCAACGCGGCCACGGCCTGGGATGTGACCACCGGGACTCCGGACACGGTAATAGCCATCCTGGACAGCGGCATCGATCTGGAGCACCCGGATCTGGCATCGAAGATTTGGCTCAATGAGGACGAAGTGCCAGACAATGGGACAGACGATGATGACAATGGCAAGGTGGACGACGTCAACGGCTGGGACTTCGTCGCACAAGATAACGAGCCACAGGATGAAGATGGGTGGGGGACCTTCATCGCCGGCATCGCCGGAGGCGCCACGAACAACGGCGTTGGGATTGCCGGCATCGCGTGGAACACGCCCCTCATGCCCGTTCGTGTCCTGACGCGCGACAGCATGGGGCAGGCCACGGCCAGACTTGACGACATCATCGCCGGCATCCGCTACGCTGTCGACAACGGTGCTCGCATCATCCACCTTGGTTTCTACGTAGAAGAAGAAAACCTGACGGTGGAACAACGCGCGGCGCTGGAAGCCGCAATCAACGAGGCGTACGAGGCCGGCGCACTCCTCGTTGCGCCCGCTGGCGATCACGGGTTGGCCGGCAACCCCACCGTCTACCCCGCCGCATTCCCGTCGGTGATGGGTGTGACAGCCACAGATCGGGCGAAAGAACGTTTGACCGCCGCCGGCCACGGTTCATTTGTCGAAATTGCGGCCCCGGGTGTAGCATTGGAGGGTCCCTTGCCCGACAATCGCTACAGCGAGGGCGCGGCCGAGGGGACTGAGTTCGCAGCCCCCCACATCTCCGGCACCGCGGCCCTCATCTGGGCCGTAAACCCGTCGCTGAGACCGGAGCAAGTTCGAGACTTCATGCGCGACACAGCCGACGACCTCGGAGCGGTGGGCTACGATGAGGTCTACGGTTTCGGCCTGCTGAACGCCGCTCTGGCCGTCTTGACCACCCCCCACATGCTCCACATCAGCCCGCACGAGCTGCATTTCCAGGTCGACGAGTTTGGCGCCATCAATCCACCGACGCACAAGATCGTCAACCCCAACACCGGCGGACTCACCTGGCGGGCGACCACACAGTCACGCTGGTTGGTCATCGAAGGACTGACGGAGACGACGCCTTCGTCGGTGACCGTGTCCGTTGACCTCTCCAAGATCCCACACTGTGGCGAGTACGCCGGCTCCATTGTCGTCGAAAGCAATCAGCGCAATAGCATGGACGGCGAGCAGACCATCGACGTCACCCTGGAGTTCGCCACAGGCGCCTGCGCCCAAGTTCACCTACCGCTCGTACGACGATAGCGGCCCATCGCTTACCGCCACAACAGGGAACCCTCGCCCATGTAACTTGCCGGCATGGTCCCGAAGGGGCATCCCCCCTCACTTGTCAATACGGAATAGACACTTCCAGGCGATTGGAGTATAATCTTAGCAGTTACTCTTAAAGGAAGAATATTCAAAAACAAGGCGACTACTCAGGCACTTCGTACTCACACAAGAAGAGACCGGAAAAAGGGGGTCGGTGGGGGGCGGCCGCCCCCCACCGACCCCATTTTTCCGAATTTCTCAACTGCGAGGATGATGACCCGAGTAGTTACGAAACAAATCCAAACTCAAAAAGGGGACGCTATGGCATTCGCTGCTAACGATTTGCAGGGGCTCATGCGTGCGCTTGAGGAACAGCCACAAGCACGTGCTCAGCTTCGTATGCTTCTGCTCACCAACGACGTACAGGCATTGCCCGAGCAACTTGAGCGACTGACCGGAATCGTCGAGCAACTAGCCCAGGCCCAACAGCGCACCGAGGAACGTCTGGAGCGGTTAGAGGCCATCGTTCAGGTTCTCGCCGAAGCCCAGGAACGCACTGAACGACGCTTGGAGCGATTGGAGGCCACTGTTCAGGCTCTCGCCGAGGCTCAGGAGCGCACCGAACAACGGCTGGACAAGCTAGCACAGGCTCAGGAGCGCACCGAACGACGCCTAGAGCAACTAGCACAGGCTCAGGAGCGCACCGAACGACGCCTAGAGCAACTAGCACAGGCTCAGGAGCGCACCGAACGACGCCTGGAGCAACTAGCACAGGCCCAACAGCGCACCGAAGAAAGCCTGGATCGACTAAGTGAGGAAATGCAGGCATTTGCCACCTGGCAACGCGGCGAAGCCGGGCGCCGGAAAGGGGAACGTTATGAGCAGCTCATCGGGAGGCGAGCGCCGGCCCTGTTTAACGGTGGACAAGGCGGCCCCACCGATCAGCCGCGCGTTCAGGAACGTCTCCTGGAGGCGCTCAGGAAAACGCCGGCTCTGGACACCCTAACGGATGATGAAAATCCCTTCCTGGCCGACCTCATCTGGTGGAAGGACGAGCAGTTCATGATTGTTGAAGCTTCCCTGAAGGTTAACGGCAACGACGTCTCACGGGCTGCCCGGCGGGCAGAAGCGCTCCAGCGGGCCGGCGTTTCGGCGACAGGGATCGTCATCGGCGAAGCGTGGACCGGGCCAGATGCTCGCCAGCAGGCGGCTGCTAGAAGCATCCAATGGAAGGTTGGAGATGACCTTTCAGACGGCCTGTTGGACTTCCGTCGTCTCTGAACCGCGCCTCCTGAATCGAGCGGAAAGGCCTCTGCCTGACCCGGGGTCAGGCAGAGGCCTCCAGTAACTCGAGACGGCCGAATCCCGGGTCACTTAGGCATTTGCTTGAGCGAATTGTATGCCGGCCGCGGTGTACCATCCGGGTTCGTAATGGACCACCAGTACTGCTCAGCCTGCTCCGTCCAGTCTGGATCAGCGATGTAGATGGCGCTCATCACGCCAATCCACGGCGACCAGTTCTGCTCCGCCCACTGATACGCTCGCACCAGATAATCAGCCTTCTGTTCCTCTGTTACACGATGCCACGCATACGCCTCGTGGATCGGATCGCTAGTCCAACCGAACTCTGTGATCGCCACCTGCTTGTCGCCATCACCGAATTCCTCCATAATGGCCCGCAAGTCCTCTACACGGCGGAAGACGAAGAACCGCTGTCCACCGTATTCAGGATTACGCGCCCCTTCGGCAGGACTCACCTCGGGCGGCGCCTTGTAGCCCGGCGCATGAGCGCCCAACACATCAAAGTAACCATTGCTCGACCCACCCATGGCCTGGTACAACTGGCGCGTGTAGACGTCATCCGGTAAAGCCTCCGGTGGCCCGGTGCCGGTAGGCGTCAGGCCGGCACTGATCACGATCGCGTTCGGGTCTACTGACTTGATGGTGCTGTAAGCAACATCGAGCATCTGCGCGTACTCGTTTGGACTGGGCGAGCGACCACACCATTCGCGGCGCAGGTTCGGCTCATTCCATATTTCGTAGGCCCGAATGCGTCCTTCATAGCGTCCGACCAGCGCCTGGAGAAAGTTGGCGAAATCCTGCAAGTTATTGGGAGGCCCCTGGATGACGCCGGCCCCCGGGTTCTTGCAGCCAGCCGCAGCCCACTCCGGCGCATCATCCACGCGGATCAGCAGATCCAGACCACCATACTGGTTGGCCGTGTACACGATGTGGTCTGTGTGGCTCCAGTCGAACTGCCCCTTCTCCAACTCGATGTCGCGCCACGCGAAGGTCTGCTTGACCCACGTGAACTCCATGTCCTTGATCAGGAGCAAATCGCGCTCAGCGATTTCGGGGCGCCACCACAGGAAAGCCTGAATGCCATACTCGGGCGAGTCCATGCGAATGCCTTTCTGCGGTGGTGGTGGCGGGAGTGGTGTCAATGTTGGGGGCGCCGGCGTTGGTGTGTCAGCCGGCTCCGTCGGCTGCGGCGGAATCGTCTCGGTGGACACCAGCGTATCCGTGGGGTCCGGTTGCGCCGTTGGTTCCGCAGTAGGCTCAGCCTCTACCGCCTCCGCCGGCGTCGCTGTAGGCAGCGGCGTGAACGTCGGTCTGGGCGCAAACGTATCCGTCGGCTTGGGCACTGTCACTTGCACAACGCCCGTCGGCTCTTCCGAGCCGCCACAGCCGGCAAGCAGCAAACTCAGGATGACGATAATCCCAACGATCCAGTATTTTCGCAACAAGTTATCTAACTCCTCACTCTTTCTAATCTCACATCGTTCGTATCAAGCACTTCGTGCCTA
>JAANWY010000214.1 GCA_018263655.1 Anaerolineales bacterium
GGCCTCCACTACGTTCCGGCCTACCCCTCGTCAAGCTCGGGACGTCGCTCGGGATGCTGGCCGTGGTTTCGATAGATAACGGGTGACTCATTTATGCCAAGCACTAGTAGGGTCTTCGTCTACGGACAGCCGGCAGGGAGAGGCGCAGGCGCGCCCATGGGGATGGGGAAGCCCTCTGTGGCCTTCGACTGATCGCCCGGCCACGTGCCGCGCTCGACCATCACGGCGCCGATGGCCGGCGCCCCGCGCTGGTGGCTCGACGTCACCGTGATCACCGCTGAGCCCCGGAACCCCGGCATCAAGATCCGAATATCCGCCAAGTCGAAGTAGATGATCTGGCCACTCCCCAGCGTGAAGCAGAATCCTTCGATCAGTCCGTTGGGGCTGTAGATGTTGAGCCGGAACGTGGTCGATCCCGGGTTCGGGTTTAGATTCTGGATCGCGATCTCACTCGTAATACTCTCTCGATCCTGGAGTAACAGCGGAACCCCCACCGCTCCGACCCCCTGAGTCTCTCGGGGCGTCATGGCGTTGTAAGACAGCGCCTGTCCCGTGTTGTAGTTGATCAAGTTCACGACCGATGAGATGCGAGGCGCATCGACGCCTGGTCCTCCCGGCGTCAACCAACCTTGAGAGGTGATGATGGCTCCACCTACGTAGTGGCCGGGCAAGTCGTTGATGGCCGGCAAGAAGAAGGTCTGGCTGCCACGCGGACAGACCCAGTCGGCTACGGTGTGGATGGGATTGCCGCTGTTGTCGAGAAAGACGACTTTCACCTTGGCGCTGTTGGTGCTGGACAGGTTCTGCACCTGGATGCCCGTGTTCCAGCCGTTGAACTCGCGGTAAATCAGCGGTGCGTGGTTCACGAACGCGCCCGCCGTGAAGTCGGCGCCGGCGGAGTCGGCCGGCACGGCACGGTAGCTCATCAGCAGGTCGCGCCCCCAGTGATCGACCACAATACCGAGTGGCTGGCTGGCCCGAATCCACGCCGAGCCCTGGCTGCCGGCCGGGATTCCGTGCGGCGCAATCCGCACAGATTCGCCCGGCGCGATACCGCCGACGTCGTACACCGCCGAGCGCACGCAATCGTCTTGTTCCCGATACCAGATCTCCACACTGCTGCACTCGTTGCCGGAATTCTGGATGATGAGCTCGGAATTCAGATCATGGTATTCGTTGTACAGGAGCGGCGCGTAGAACATGAACCCGCCGAAGAGCGGCTCACGTACGCCCTCCATCTCCTCAGAAATGCCCGTGTAAGAGCTGGCGACCTGGATTCCCTGTTCGCTGCCCGGACCGATCCGGTTGACGGTCACGGCAATCGGTTCGCCCTGGCCGGCAAACTCCCGCTCCCAACCTAGCCACGCGTGATGGGAGCCGCGGCTGATGGAAGCCAGGTAACATGCCTCGTCGGCGATGGACGCCGGCACAGAGTACACGATGCCGCTGCGGGCGTCTGACGGAAGCTGCCGCGTCCTCCACGACCAGGCCGCTCCAGGTTGGAGCAGCCCGGTACACACCACATACCAAGGACCGGGCGCGCGCGGCGGACAGGCGCCGCTGTATTCTCCCCATAGGAAGGCGATGGCCTTGGTGCTATGCTGCCCCACGTTCTGCACCTGGATCCAGGTTTCCCAATCGTCGTGCTGATCGATGGCCGGCAATTGGATGCGCGTATTGTATCCGGCAGCCGAGCGGCCGTACGGCGTCGGGGTGGGGAAAGGCAAAGGCGGCGGCGTGGGGTAGAAGCCGGACGGCACCTGCAGCGTAGGTTTGGCCAACGTGGGCGTCTCGGGGAAGTCGGTTGGCGGAGCGGCGTTGCCCGCCAGAGCCGGCAAGCTGAGGATGAGCAACGCCCCCAGGAACATCAGCGTCTTCACACCAGGACGGAACCAAGACCCCCCTTCTAGCGATCCGGCGTCCTCGGTCGGCGTGGTCCTCTGGGCGTCTCTGCGATGGTAAATGATCATGGTGTGCTCTCTCTCAACTTCCCCGGTGTTCTAACGGCTATCCGTTCAATGTGATGGCAGCAATTCCCACTCTAGCGATATTGTTATGCAAAATAGGTTCGTAGTGGGTGTCCTCTGGGTGTCCTCTCAATATATGGGGGGACATGTAGGACGATTTGGTAAATCGTCGAGTCGAAATACCATTTCGACCTACATAGCCCCGAAATATTGAGATGATACCGTAGTGGCGACTTTAGTCGCTCGTTACGCAGCGCAAACGACTGGGGCGACCTCAGAAAGTCGCACCGTTACTACGCACTCCGTAGAAGAAGCTGCTCCGCCGATGCCGGGCACCAGCGGAGCAGGATAATGCCTCAATCAATTAGACGTCTCGGGCACGAAAGAATTACGATGGTATCGTGACTACTTTGGCACCGCTGTGTGGCTCTACCGCCCCACGTTGGGCGAAGGTCTCCTGACCGAGCCACGGCAGCGAAGGGAATTGCTGTCGCTTGGACGTCCGTCGCCCGATGCGCTTATGGCACCGGTGGAACTGGCGGCGTCGGCTGTCCGGGACCCTCCGGCTGACCTGGACACACGACGGGAGCGTGCTCGCCGTGGAAATTGAAGGGGCCGTATATCGGGAACCCTTCGGAGCCGGCTGCTTCATCGCCAGGGATGTCGTTCCCCAAGACCGTCCCTTGCCGTTCAATCTTCACTGCGCCCAGCCCCACAAGGTTACGGGCGAACCCACCGCCATTATCGAACACGTCGTGCTCCCAGAACGTCGCCGAGATCACCGCCGAACCCTTGAAGCCGGCGTTGATGTACCCCCAGTCATTCAGGTTAATGTACTCTACCTGCTTCTCATTCAGCTTCTCGCACACGTAGTCCAGGAGGCCATTCTGATCATAGATGTAAATGGCGAAGTCGGTGAAGCCTGGCTTGGGCACAGCGTTCATGATCGCCAGCTCAGTCGTGATGCCCGTATTCCGGAGGTCCTTCAGCAGGCTGGGGATACCGATGAGGCCGACCCCGCTCTGAAGACCGCCGTAGCCAGAACCGATCTGCCAGTCGAAGACCTGGGGCTCGGTGAACAGGTTGTACGCCACGGCTTCCAGCAAGGACGTCATCCCAGTATCGCCGAAGCGCATCAATTGCGCCACGGAGACGATGTTGGGCGCCGGCACCGCCGGGTCACCGGGCGAGAACCAGTCTTGACTCTCGACCCGTATCTGGCCGACGAAGTTCCCCGGCAGGCTGTTGATCACCGGCAGGAAGAAGGTCTGGGAGCCTCGCGGGCAGACCCAGTCAACCAGCGTGGTGATGATATCGCCGGAGTTGTCGAGGAAGTACACCTTCACTTTCGCGTTGACGACGGAGCTGAGGTTCTGTACCTGAACGCCGGTCTGCCAGCCGTTGAACTCGCGGTAGATCAGCGGGCCGTAGTTGATCTGTGAGCCTAGTGAGAAAAGCGCATCATCGCGATTGTGGAACGTGTAGTCGATCTGCGATGGCACACCGTTGTACGTCATCAGCGCATCGCGCCCGATCTGGTCGATACTGATTGCCATGGGCTCGCTGGTCCGAATCCATGCCGACCCCTGCCACTCGGGTCCGACGCACTGGCCGGCGTCGTACGTGTAGGTCTCCCCCGGCGCCAGGTTGACGATGTCACACACCGTAGCCCGCAGACAATCATCCTGCTCTTTGAACCACAGTTCGACGCTGGTGCACTCGAGGCCGGCGTTGTGAATATACAGTGTGGTATTGAATCCGCCACGGTTGGCGTAGACGAGGGGGGCGTAGAAGGCATAGCCGCCAAACTCCGGATCGAAGGCGCCCAGCATGCCGCCGCTCACACCCGAATACGCAGAACTCACCGGCAGATTGCTGGTCGACGCATCACTGCACTTGCGTACCACTTCGACGGCCAGCGGCTGGCCCCGGAAGAGCTGGAAGTTGAAGCTGCGCCAGATGCCGCGCTCGTCGAAGGCTTTCTTGAACCGCCGGTACTCATCACAGTCAAACGCAACCGAGGAGAAAAGCTCCTCGCACAAGGCGTCGGCGAAGATGTCTCGCCCAACCCCGACGGCATCGGCGCTGAACACGACGCCGCTCTTGGCGCCGGCCGGTATCTGGCTCCCCAGGAAATTCCAGGTTGACCCGGGCTGGAGCAGACCAGAACACTCGACCTTCAGTGGGCCGACGCATTGGGGTGGACATGCACCATCCTCACCCCAGAACAAAATGATGGCCTTGGCCGGACCGTGCCCCACGTTCTGAACCTCGATCAGACTATCGCAGGCGCCCTGGCTGTCATCGAGATAGTTCAGGATAGGCAAATGGATCTGCCGGCCGGTGACGATGTCCGGTCCGCCCTGAGGTGGCAGCGGTGGGGGCGTGGTCGGCGTGATGTCGGGTGGCAGCGGAGAAGGCGTCTCCTCGACGAGGCCCTTCCTGAAGGGGAAATTAGCTCGGAATGTGCAGCAGAAACGCGTGCTGAAGTCCTGCGCTTCAACAACATATTCATCCCAACCTAACAGCACCCAGTTACCAGGTGGGTGCCCTTCGAGTCGCAAGGTATAGGTGGCATACGGATCATCGAGTGGCGTCAGCAGGAAGCGAAACCAACCGCCCGTACCGGTGACTTGCTCACCCACAGGTTCGCCATACGGATCATACACGCGCACCAGTGCGCCTTCCAGATAGTAGTCATCGCTATCCAGATACCCGTCGTAGTCACGATCCCAGTAGACGTGTCCCTGGAGGACGAAATAGTCACAGGTTCCACTGTTGACGTTGTTCCATCCAGAGTTGGGGCAGTCCGAAGTCGGGCTCGGCGTCACCCCCACCTGTTGAGGGTGAGCGTTTGGGGGTGGCTCTCCTTCAGCAAAGGCCAGCGACAGCGTTGCTAGCACGAGCACCACCACGGCCGGAATCAAGTACACGGCTACATGCAATACACGGCGTTGTCTAGATGTCATGAACGGGACTCTCCTTTCTCAACAAACTCGGTAAATCGCGGGAGTTCGCTCGAAGGCCCATCTCGGGCCATTTCGCACCACGTGGGCGCTTCGTGACTGCACCCGAGACGAGTGCTTGAGCCAGTTTTGGGATTTACCGAGCCTCGTCTATGCAGACAGCGAGCTCGCTGCGAGCTCGCAATGTTCATCACCTAGAACGAGGGTGAGTCGCTGGGTGTTATGCGGGCCTGAAGGAGAGGCGCCAGGGGGGGCTAGCCGGCGAACGTCTCGCGGTGGAGAGTCACAGCGTGGAGGCGATCCGTGTTCACGGCCACACCGATGCCGGCGCCGTCGGGTACCGACAGGGTGCTGTCAGAGTTGAGGACGAAGGGCGACTCGACGATGTCCTCGTGGTAGTAGCGGGCACTGCCCGAGATATCGCCGGGTAGGGTGAAGCCAGCCAAGCTGGCCAGCGCTACGCTGTGAGCTCGCCCAATACCCGTCTCCAGCATCCCACCGTGCCATACCGGAATACCTTCCGCCTGACAGAAGTCGTGAATCAGCTTAGACGAGCAGTGTCCGCCGACGCGTCCAGGTTTGATGTTGATGATGCGGCAGCTTCCCAACGCCGCGGCTGCCCGCGCATCGTCCACCGAGTGGATGCTTTCATCGAGGCAGAGGTCCGTCTCTAACTCGCGCTGCAACCGGGAATGCGCGTAGATGTCGTCGTGGGCCAGCGGCTGCTCGATGAGGAGCAAGCCCACATCATCCATGGCTCGGAACACCTCGACATCGGCGAGGTGATAGGCTGAGTTGGCATCGACCTGGAGCGGGGTCTCGGGGAAGCGTTTGCGCACGGCTCGGGTGACCTCGACGTCCCAGCCTGGCTTGATCTTGATCTTGACCCGCCGATAGCCCTGTTCGACAAAGCCGGCAACCCGATCGAGCAATGCATCCAGACTCTCCTGTACGCCGATACTCACCCCCACGGGGATTCGGTTGCGCACGCCACCTAGCCTCCGGGACAGAGATACGCCGGCTTGCTTGGCGGCGAGATCCCAGATCGCCATCTCCAGGCCGGCCTTCGCCATGTTGTGGCCCCGCACACGCGCAAACGCATCGAGGACATGTTCTGGCCCATCGAATCGCTGGCCCAACACCGTCGGGATCAGAAAATCCGATAGGATGTGCCAGGCGGTCTGTGTTGTCTCGTATGCATACCAGGGGCCGGCGGCTGCGACGCACTCGCCCCAGCCGGTGGCCCCTTGGCCCTCGACTTGCACGATGATACAATCGCGCTCTGCTTGTACGCCGAAGCTCGTTTCGAAAGGATGCGCGAGCGGCATCCGGACGTGGTAGAGAACAACGTGGTCTATTTCTAACATGTCGCCTCGTCAATCCACTTCATCGGTGGCACTAGTTCCTCGTCGAACTCATCGATGTGTTGCTGACCCAGGTCAATGATCTCGCGCCAACACGCACTCAAGCCGTGCTTGAAGGGAGCCATGGCCAGCCCCATATAGTCATCGCTGTAGCGAGTGAGCTTGTTCAGCGAACGGGTTAACAACTTGACAGCACCGACGGCGTTATGCTGCACGAGGTACTTGTGAAAGGCGGCTGCGGCTTGAATCAGCCCTTGCAAGAATGGCTTGTGTTCAGGCGGCGCATCCAGCCACACTTCCTCCAAGGCCTCGTGGCAGTCCCAATACTGACCCGAGTTGTAGAGTGCCATGCCGGTCTCCACAGCTGCACGATCCTCGGCCGAGAGCTGTGCCGGTTGGCTGCTATCGAGGAGAGCCGGCTCGCGCACCATAACGTAGAAACTGCGGCGCTGGCCATCTCGCACCTCGCTTATGAAATCAACGATGACGTAGCCATCCTCGAAGTACTCTTCGAAGAGGGCCCGCGTCAGCAACCGCCAATCACGCGCCAGCTTGGTATTCGCTTCTTTGATCTCCTGGAAGTTCGGAGGAATCTCCACCAGCACAGTCGAACGGCGATGAGGCTCCCACGAGAGGGTGGCCGGCAAGCCGTCGCTGTCCAGCTCTACCTGGTTGACGATTGCGGCCCCCTGGCTCAGCACATCGTCCAGCGTCGCCGCGGGCGCCGGGGGATTCTCAGAACAGTGCGCGGCGACCCGAGAACTTCGAACCCACCACTCGACTTCGAAGCGATCGGTGGGTAGGTCCGCGTATATCGAAGCTTTGATCTCGCCGTAAAGATCACGGATGTAGGTCCGGCAGATGCCCCCCAACTTGGCGATGTTCAGGTGAGCACTGGCCCCCTCCAGTGGATCGTAGGTCCACGTGATGAGGTCCAGACCCTGATCGAGGACGAACTGGCGCTGCCGGCGTTTCAGTGCCTGGGCGATGCCGCGCGACCGATACCTTGGCACGACGCCCACCATGTGCGAGCAATGTTTGACGTCGCCTTCCGCGGTCTGTCCCAGGAAGCCAAAAAGGTATCCGACCATCATGTCCTCTTCAAAGGCACCGAGAACTAGCCCACCGTTCTTTTGAGCTGTGATGAGGATATGCGCCGGCACCATCGCCGTGTCACCCTCCATGTCCCAGGCGACGCGCTGGACATCCTCGGCCTTCCGGAAGTCGTCAACGCTCTCGAGCTGTCGAACTACGATGTCGTCAGTTGCCATGGATCACTTTCATTAGAGCCTGCCCAGAATGCGTTGGGTAACCGTTCAGGAGGTATCAGGACTAGCATCCTGAGTAGGTCGAAACGAAGTGGAGACCGTATCGAAGCGACGTCCTGAGCGGCGTCCTGAGCCTGTCGAAGGGCCTGTCGAAGGGATGGCTCCATGGGTTGCCCCCTGAACGCTTACTGCGTTGGAACCCGTTCGTAGTAAGCGCCTGCCTGCTCGGTGCAGGCAGGCACGTAGCGTTAGCGGATAGCGTCTTACGGCACTCCGCCCTGCGGGCTACGTGCCTTACTACGAACGGGTTCCAACAGTTTTTGGCCACACTCAGCTTATTGCGTCGCCTTGCTTACTTACGTCGCGCGGCTCATTGCGTCGCGCAGCGCGCCCCCGAAAACCAGCGCGATCAACACGGCCGATGTTACGCACCACGGACAGATTGCGTGCAAAACAGCCACCTCGATGTATGTCAGGTAAATCGAGTACAACACGCCGGCCAAGCTGATTCCAAAGACGGCCAATGCCACCGTCGATGCCATGCCGGGGGCGGGGCGCCGGCTGTACATCGACAGCGCAAACAGCGTCAAATACATTCCGAAGCCGAGTAACGCTACGGGGATACCCGAGACTTCGGCGTACGTACTACTATTGACGGCTTCGCAGTCGCCGACGCCAGTGCACAAGGCCGTCGAGCCGCCCCAGTGCACCCATGTCAGATACGCCGACACTATCATCCCCAACAAGGAAGCGACCGGTATCAACAAACCTGACCAGTCGCGGGCCGGCGCCGCTCCTAGCGCCGCAGCCCGCCGGTGACCGACTGCCTCACTCACGATGCCGCCTCCAACTGCTTGTCAATGATCTCCTTCATCTGCTCAAAGGGGAGACTGCCTCCGACGAATTCGTCGTTCACAAAGAAGGACGGCGTGCCTTCCACGCCGCGAGACTTCGCCTCCGCCGTCTCCTCGACCACCTTCGATGCGTACTTGTTGTCGTCGAGACACTGGTTGAACGTCTCGGTGTCTAGCCCGAGATCTGCAGCGTACTGCTTGAGGTTCTCCCGGGCGAAGGCGCCCGAGTTTCGCCCTTGCTGCTTCTCAAAGAGAAGCTCATTGTACTCCCAGAAGTGACCCTGGTCGGCTGCACATAGCGCCGCCATCGCCGCCCACTGCGACTCTTCACCCAAAATCGCTGCGTTCTTGTGGACGTGCCGCACCTTGCCAGCGGTCACATAGTTCTTGATGACCTCTGGCAGCACCGTGAGGTTGAAATTGCTGCAGTGGGGACACTGGTAGTCTGAATACTCCACAATCGTCACCGGCGCGTCAGAGTCTCCCAGTGCGGGCTCGCCAGCCTCTGTCGGCTCACTGGGGATCACGGACAGATCGATGCCGGCGAACTCCCCTTGTTCGACCGAACCCTCTTCCCCCGCTGCGGCGGAATCAGCCGGCTGAGCCTGAGTCGCCGGCTGCCCGCCCCCGGTCTGGCTCAGGACGATGAAGGCCACGACCATGATGACGGCAATGCCAGCTACCAATCCAATCTGCATTCGCGTAATGCCACTCTGGTCCACTCTTTGCTGCTGTCTGGAACTCTTTCTTCGACGACTCACTTCATCATCTCCCTCATTGTTACGACTGTTTCTTCGTCAACGTTAGGTTTGTGGTAACTACCTTGACAATGTCACATTAAACAAATGCTCTACACTAACACCGCTGTGGCCGGTCGCCGCTTCGCTTATAGACCGCGCGACCGGCCACAGCAGCGGAATGTGAGTAGGCACGAAGTAGCCTGAGTAGTC
>JAANWY010000215.1 GCA_018263655.1 Anaerolineales bacterium
CCGCGAACTCGATGGGCCAAGTTCTCGGCGTGTAGCCGGCCAATCCGGCCGGCGCCGATGATGCCAACGTTCACTGTTTCGCTCATTTTTGTGTTCTACCTTCTCCTCGAACAACGAGACACGAAATACTGGTCGCATGAAGCAGCTTCCTCGCCACGCCACCCAAGAAGTCTCCCTCACCTTGCAACCCACGGTAGCCGACAACGATGAGGTCGGCGTCGTGATCCTCAGCGTACTTAGCTATCGTTGTTGCCGGGTCTCCGTAGACGAACTCTGTCTGCACGTCAGAGTAGCCGGCCTCTTCAAAATGCTTCGCTGCAGTCTCCAAGATGATTTCTGCCGAATCCTCCAGAATTTCACGACGCGATTCTGTGATCTCGCCGGCGCGCATCATCTGCAGAATCTCTTCCGGCAGCGAAAAATCGCGAATGGCGTGCACAATCCAGACCGACGCCTGGTAGCGCTCAGCTAGGTCAACCGCCGCCTCAGCCGCATAGCGCGAGTATCGCGAACCGTCGACGGCGACAAGTATCCTCTCAAACACGACGACTATCCTCCTGACTCTGACTTTCCGGCACGCACTTCAATCGCCGGCCGCCCTCGGTCGTTCCTTCTGCGTAAAGCTCATCAGAGGGTATGTCTGCTGAGGCAATGACGGCTCCGTAAGCGATGTGTCATCACCCCACACGATTACGGCAGAGCAATGTGACTGGGGGGTACATTGCTCTGCCGGCCCACATCTCTATCTTGGTCTTGACTCAGCTACCAGGCGCATCCGCTGCAGCGGCGCCCGGTTCCTTATACTCCATACTCCTCGATCTCGTCGCTCAATTTCTCTAGCTCTTCACCACCGGACATCATGGTGATCATCTCCTCACGAGAGAGTTCCGCCTTGGTCCAGGTGCCAAGTTGACGACCACGCTTCAAGATGGTGAAACGATCACCTACGGGATAAGCATGATGCGGGTTGTGGGTGATGAAGACCACGCCTAGATTGCGTTTTCGGGCTTGTGCGATGTAGCGCAACACAGTGCCAGCTTGCTTCACGCCCAGGGCTGCCGTCGGCTCGTCCAAGATCAACGCCTTGGCGCCGAAGTATACGGCGCGGGCTATAGCGACAGACTGACGCTCCCCACCGGACAAAGTACCGACCGGCTGCGCCGGATCGCGGATGTCGATCCCCATTTTCATGAGCTCTTCGCGCACCACCCGATTGGCGAAGTTGTGGTCGAAACGCTTGAACGGCCCGAAGCCAATCTTTGGCTCTGAACCGAGGAAAAAGTTACGCGAGATACTCATCAGTGGGATCATGGCCAGGTCCTGGTAGACGGTAGCGATACCGTGATCCAGAGCGTCGCGCGGCGAGTCGAATATAACATCCTCGCCTTCTACCAGGAAGCCACCTTCACTCTGCTGGTGGACGCCAGCAAAGATCTTGATCAGGGTCGATTTGCCGGCCCCGTTGTCACCCAACAGGCACACGACCTCACCAGGGTAGAGCCTCAAGGATACGCTCTTTAGCGCGACGATATTGCCAAAGAACTTGGAGGCGTCGTGCAGTTCCAACAGGGGTGTTCCACCATTCGTCTTGTTGTTGCTCATCGTCTTGTCTCCGCTGCCTTCTGCCGGATGAAGTTGTTGATCAACACAGCTACCAGTAGCATGCCACCCAGGAACACTTGAAACCAGTCGGCGTCAACGCCGGCCAGGACGATGCCCTGCTTCACCATACCGAAGATCAACGCACCTATGGCGGCGCCGATGACTGATCCATAGCCGCCCGTCAGAAGTGTACCACCGATGACGACCGCAATGATGGCATGAAACTCGCGCAGTTCGCCGCGCAATGTGTCAGAACCGGTGAAATTCACGGCCTGGATGACGGCAATTAGCCAAGCCGCAGCAGCCGTGCTCATGAAGAGTGTGATCTTGACTCTATCGACCGGCACACCAACCATGCGAGCGGCAACTTTGGAGCCGCCTACGCCGAAGACCCAGTTGCCGAACTCTGTCTGAAGCAGGATATATGAGCCCACAGCGACAACCAGGACCCACCAGAGAATCGAGATGGGGAACTGTACGCCGGCGATCGCAATGTCGCTGGCGAAAACGGCTTTAGCCAAGGCGAACCCAGCGGCTTCATCCACATCCCCAAGCTGAGTGCGGCCCGTAAGCAGCCGCGTAATAGCAATGGTAGCGCCGCGAATAATGAACAAGCTGCCCAAGGTAATAATGAAGGATGGCAATCCCGTTCGGACGACCAGCCAGCCATTGAGGTAGCCCACAATGAGGGACAGTCCCAATGCTGCAAGGATAGCCAGCCAAAGTGGCCAGCCAAAGTGGGCGGCCAGAATTGTCAAGGTCATGCCGGCGGCGCCGATCATCGAGCCCACCGAGAGGTCAAACTCGCCGCCGATCATCAGCAAGGCGACGGGTACGGCGAGAATACCTAGCTCGGCTGCCACTTCCAGGTATGTGGCAGTACCGCCCAAACTCAGAAAGCTCCTGCCGGCCATGACGGCGAAGAAAATCCAGACCGCGATGGCGCCGGCTACGGAGCCAAGCTCGGGCCGGTTTAGTAACTGGGTGAGTAGGCTTCGTTCTACCAAACGTTCGTCGGTGGTCGTTGTCGTAGCAGTCATAGCACTTGCCCCTTACCTTGACAATGTTAAATTAACCTGGCGTGTTGGGCGAAGGTCTCCTGACCGAGCGGCGTCCTGAGCCTGACGAAGGGCCCGATTCGCCCCTTCGACAAGCTCAGGGGGGTCCTCAGGATGCCGCTGGGTCAGGAGATACTTCGCTACGCTCAGCACAGGCTCTTCGGCGATCAACAGACTATTTCTGAACCGAATTCAACATTGTCAAGCTAGATTAAGGTCAAGGCCAAGGCCAAGACCTTAGGTCTCAGCCTCAGCCTTAGCCCTAGTCTCAGCCCCAATGCGTTAGCGTGTTCCCTTTTCCGCCAGATCAATGACCCCAGCCGCATTCTCCTGAGTCACAAACCCAGGGCCGGTGAGGATGACGTTGCTGCCCGGCGTGTTGAGGTTCTCATTGTACAAGGTGAGGAAAACGATTGGCAGGTAGCCCTGCATGTACTGCTGCTGGTCAATGGCAAACAGCATCTCGCCATCGCGGATCGCTTCCAGCACCTCGGGCGACAGGTCAAAGGTCGCAAGCTTGATCTCGTCTAGCATATCTTTTTCCTGAAGCCCCTTCAACGCCGGCGTAGCACCAGTGGGCCCCAACGTCAGAACGCCGTCAACGTCGGGGTCGGCCGAGAGGGCGCTCAGTACGCGTTGCTGAGCATCGGTGGGGTCAGCCAGGTCAACTGCCACAACGCTAGACTCGATACCGTGCTCGGACAGAGCATCGGCGAAGCCCTCGCAGCGCAGGTCCAGAGCCACGTTGCCCAACTCCTGATTGACACAGATGGTCTTCGTGACTCCGGCAGCCGCCATACGTTGTCCGCCGCCATAGCCGGCCTCATACTCCGTCTGGCCGATGTGGGCAATGACACCCAGTTCTTCAGCCACGTCGCTACCGGAGTTGATAGAGAATACTGGGATGCCGGCGGCAATGGCCTTGCGAATAGTATCGCCAAGGGCATCGGCATCGGGAATCGACACCACCAGACCGTCGGGCTTCGAGGCCACGGCGGCATCGATGAGCTGCGACATGGCCACCATGTCGAAGGTTTGCGGCGCCTGGTACTCAACCTTGACGCCCATGTCCTTGGCTCCCGCGTCGACGCCGTTCTTCACCACCGACCAGAAGGGGTCTGAAGCCTGACCATGGGTGACGACGACGAAGCGGAGATCTCGCTTTGTTGCACTGGCAGCAGCTTGTTCTTCACCGCTAGTCTCCGCTGGCGCGGGCGCTGCCGGCGCCTGACAGGCGGTAAACACTACCAAAGAGACGAGCAGGACGACCACAACTTTACGGATACTTGTCATTTCTCTTCCTCCTTAAAGGGAAGGTGAACTACTGAAGGGTTAATCTACCGAATTCGTGTGTATTTCGAACTGGAATTCGTGCCGTTGGCACCTCCTTTCTGATCTCTCACTTCTCAGTCCCTGGGGACTTCCACGGAAATAAACCTCCCAGAAACGACCTGTTTCCCTTGGGTTTTTGGGAGGTTTTGAATTCTGGAATCCCCCTAATTGGGATGGATCATGATCTTGCCGTCGGTTCGTTCGGTGGACTTGGCGATGGCGTCTACGGTCTCACCCAAGTCGTAGTGAGACGTGATAATCGGGCTCAAGTCGAGCCGGCCGGCCGCCACCATCCGAATCACGTTGGGGAAGGTCTCGTGGCCGGAGTGCCCCTGGGCACCGTAGAACTGGCTGCGGCGCACCTGGAAGCTCTCCAGATACATCGGGACCTTCTGTGCCGCCCGACCGATCTGCAAGATCTTGCCGTTGATGGCCAGGGCCTTCTCCATCTCGGGGACTGTCAGATGCGGAGCGCCGGCGGCCTCGACGTGGAAGTCGAAGCCCTCGCCTTTGCTCAGCTCCATCATGACCTCGCCGGCCTCCACCTCGCGCGGGTCGTACGCGTAGTCGGCGCCAACCTGCTTGGCCAGCCCCAGTCGCTGCGGCGAGATTTCAAACGCGGCGATGATGCCCGCGCCGGCCGCCTTGGCCAGACCAATAGCCGCCAGACCGATGGGGCCCGTGCCAAAAACGCTGACATAGTGCCCGGGTCGGAAGCCGCCGGCCCGCTCAAACATAGCATTATAGGCCACACAAGTTGGCTCAGTCAAGGCGCCCACTTCATAGGCCGCACGCTCATCACCTAACCGCTCGGCGATGGCATCGATAGGCCAGCAGAACTTCTCGTCCACGGCGATATAGTTGGCAAACGCGCCGGGAATGGTAAAGCCGATCTCTTCCAGGTTGGTGCAGTGGTTGGGATAGCCGTTGCGACACGGGACGCAGCGCCCACACCAGATCATCTCTTCCACTGTCACCATATCGCCCGGCTTGCGGGTGGTGACGTCCTTGCCAACCTCCACTACCTTGCCGGAGAACTCGTGGCCCAGGATGGTGGGGAACTTGGTCAGGCCGGGGTAGAGGATGTAGTCATCTTCATCAGTCTCGTAGAAGTGCATATCAGAACCGCAAACCCCACAGGCCTGCACCTCCAGCACTACGTCGTGGGGGCCGGGCTCGGGGTCTTCCCAATCACGAACCTCCAGGTCAGGGCGCCGCCAGATGCTGCTGCCGGCGATGGCCTTGCCTGTCTGCTTCTCCCATTCGGATACATCATAATCCGGCTTGGGCTCCCACTTCGCGTCAAGAACCAAACCTTTCATTGTTGTTTGACCTCCTATGATTCAGAAAAGTCGGTTAGTTGTTCATGGAATGTTTAGACTGGGCTTTTGGGCCAATCTGCCTCCAAGAATTCGATTCCGGATTGGACCCTATTGCGTCCCTCATATTGTCATTCTGAGCGGCTCAGTAAGATACTGACATAGTCGAAGTTGCCTTCTCAGCTTATCTACTCTCATAGTCGAAAGTGGGAAAGCGAAGAATCTCCGTCGATACGTCCAATCCAAGACCAGCGGTG
>JAANWY010000216.1 GCA_018263655.1 Anaerolineales bacterium
TTCGTAGTCAGGCACGGAACGTAGTGGAGTGCCGTAGGAGCGTAACATATCGTACCAAACGCCACTCCGCTAGTGCTGCGTGGCTCACTACGAACCGTTAAGTTGACGCATATGGGGTGAGGGCCGCCTGTGACGGAATCTAACAATGTCAAGATAAGTACCCCGTCTACTGTCCACCAATTACCACCTGCCACAAGAAAAGCATCACACAGAGGATTCTCAATGAACTCGAAAGAACGCGTACTGACGGCTCTTCGTCGCAGTGGAACCCCCGATCGCGTGCCCATCCAGTTTGATCTATGCCGCTCGTTGCTGGACGATTTCGGGGAAAAATACGGCATACCCGTCCACTACACCACTTCCTACTTTGAGGACGTGACCTATCGCATCTCGGCCAACGAACTGCGCACCGCGATGGGCAGCGATTGCGTGGTGGTAGGCGCGAGCCTTCCATCGGGCTACAGCCATCCTGTGACCGAAGACGGCTGCATTGTGAATGAGTTTGGCATGAAGATGCGCCAGGGGCCGCTCTACATGGAGGTGATTGAATCACCCCTGGCTGGCGTCTCGACGGTGGAGGAAGTCGAGCGTGTCCCTTTCCCCGATCCCCTGGCCGAAGGCCGCTTTGACGATGCGGAGAAATACATCGAGAAATACAAGGCCGACTACTTTATCATCGGTGACCTGGAGCTTACCATGTTCGAAATGTCGTGGCACATGGTGGGCATGGAGAAATTCCTGATAGACATGTCCCTGGAGGAACCTTACGTAGAGGCGTTGCTGGACCGGGTCAAGGAGTTCAGCATCGCCATCGGGAAGAGACTGGCCGAAATGGGCGTGGACAGCATCTGGGCGGGCGACGACTTTGGCACGCAGAGTGGAATGATGATCTCGCCCGACATGTGGCGCAAAATCTTCAAGCCCCGCTTTGCCGAGGTGTTCAGCGAGCTCAAATCCGTCAATCCAGACGTGCTGATTATGTATCACTGTGATGGCGCTGTGGCACCCATTCTTGAAGATCTCGCGGAAATCGGGATGGATGCCTTTAACCCTGTCCAACCCAACGTGCCCGGTCACGAGCCAGATGACCTCAAATCCCAACTGGGGGCCAAGCTCTCCTTCTGGGGCGCAATAGACCAGCAATATCTCTTGCCCAATGGCAGCCCGGCAGAGATCCAAGCCGACGTAGCTGAGAAGATAAGGGTTCTGGGAGCCGGCGGCGGCTACATGTGCTCGCCGGCCCACATCGTGCAAGCAGATACTTCGATGGAGAACGTCGAGGCGTTCATCGCGGCTGCGAAAAAGCACGGCGTGTACAACCAACCGTAGGGCGATTTTGCTAATCGCCTCTTTCGCCCGTCGGATAGCAAATCCGACCTACAAATCTAGGATGCTGTCTGCGCATGCGCCGGATTGACACGGAGTTCTCGAGGATATATAATGAGGAGCGAATGCCCCCTCTCAAGTTCACCCTCAAGTTCAGCGCCTGGCGTGGCCGGCGCTTTCGCGTCAACCGGAAAGGAGGTGAAGCTCGCCGGCAAGAACCTCATCGTCAATAGTGTGTCCGACCGTTTCGTTCCCTGAACCATCAGAGCTCCAAAGGAGGAGAATGTTATGAGCACAAAGAAGATTCTGTGGCCGATGGCTGCCGTCATCATGATCGGCCTGTTGGTTGTGGCAGCGGGATGCGCTCCAGGGGCGCCGGCGCCGGCTGCCCCCGAGGAGGAAGAGGTCCCCGCCGCGCCAGCCGAGGAGGAGGCTGCGCCCGCCCCAGAGGCGCCACCCTCTCTGGATGTTGTTGAGTGGGAGGCTCCCCCCAAGTTCGACGATGTGACCGTCAACGTGGTAGGGGACGCTGGCCACAACCTGAAGCCCTACGAGTTTTGGAACAGCGAAATCCAAGACGCCGGTATCAACATCCAGATCATCGAGGTTCCCTTCGCGGGCGTCTACGAGAAGGAGAAGACCGAATTCGTAGCCGGCACCGGCGCCTTCGACGTCGTCACTTTCTACCCAGCCTACATCGGCGACTTCGCCGGCAACGGGTACCTGGAACCGCTGGATGATTACATGGCGAAGGAGCCGGCAGAGGTCTGGGACCCCAACGCATCGGACGTGCTGGCCCCCTTCTGGGAGCTGTACTGCAAGTTCGGCGGCAAGACCTATGCTCTGCCGATTGATGGCGACGTCCTCATGCTCATGTATCGCAAGGACCTGTTCGAGCATCCCGAAGAGCAGGCGGCTTTCAAGGAAGAGTATGGCAAAGACCTGAAGCCGCCGGAGACGTGGGAGGACTGGCTGCAGATTGGGGAGTTCTTTACCCGTGAGAAGGGTGAGAGTCTGGCCGGCGAGGTTCTCGAGCGCGATTTCTACGGCTCGGCCGAGTTCGCCAAGCGCGGGTTCAGCTTCGCCTGGTTCGTGAACCGCTGGGCCGGCTTCGGCGAGCCCTATTTTGACGAAGACATGAACCCGTTGGTCAATTCACCCAACTCCGTGAAGGCTTTACAGAACTTCGTGGATAGCCTGGACAACGCCCCGCCAGATGTACGGGGTTACGGCTACGACGAGCTGCGCGATGCCTTCATCAAGGGCAGCGTGGCCATGGTTGTTCAGTGGACAGACGTGCCGAAGAAGGGCGCCGACCCGAGTCAGTCGGACATCGCCGGCCAGATCGGTGTTGGTCGCGTGCCTGGCTGGGAAGTCGATGGCGAGGTCGTCCATCGATCCATGATGCCTGTCGGTCGAGTAGTGGCCGTTGCGGCTGACTCGGAGAACAAGGAGGCCGCCTACTGGGTAGCCAAGCACGTCAGCTACGACCGCGGCCTGGAGAATGTCTCGACAGCCCTCACAGGCCTGGACCCCT
>JAANWY010000217.1 GCA_018263655.1 Anaerolineales bacterium
ATCGTTTCGTCGACCACTTAGCTCGGCTTGGATTGCCAAATCCAAGCCATAACCGCTGGATTTGGCAATCCAGCGGGAGCAGGCGGAAGCCAACGGCCGAAACGATGATCAAGGCCCTCAAGAGTATCGGTCATCACCCAAGAACTGCGTCAGGATCTCTATTTCCAATTGAGATAGCCACCTACGAGTCGATCCCGTTTCGCTACATCGCGGGCGGGCTGCACCCGGACCACGACACGATCGCCCACTTTCGGAAGACGTTTCTGTCGGAGATCGTGACGCTGTTTGCGCAGGTGTTGCTGGTGGCGCGCGAGGCCGGAGTGCTGGAGTTGGGCAACATCAGCCTGGATGGGAGCAAGGTCCATGCCGATCTGCCTGTGCGTCGCACGCAGACAGGCCTGCCTGGCTTTCAACTTGAAGCGGCTGCATCGGCTGATGAGCAGCTGATGCCCGCCGGCTAGCTCGCGGTGCGTCTCCGGCGGAGAAAAAGGCGCGTTTGGGGACCGGGCGGGGCGGATTGAGCGGCCAATCCGCCCGGATGGTGAGGCTCTCGCCCGAGACCCTCACCCCACCCTACTGGATCAACATGGGGGCGGTGGCTATCACCACCCTGGCCGGCGCCACCCTCATGTTGAACACGTCTCAGTGGACATTTCTGGGCGAAATCCTTCCATTTCTAAAAGGGTTTACCCTTTTCTTCTGGGCCACCGGCACCTGGTGGATTCCTTTGCTCTTCATCCTGGGAGCCTGGCGCCATCTGTACAAACGCTTCCCTCTCGGCTATGGGGATTCCAGAATTTAAAACCTCCCAAAAACCCAAGATTTCTGAGGATAATGGGCCATTTTTGGGAGGTTTATTTCCCTGGAAGTCCCTATAATCCACAGTACTGGGGCATGGTCTTCCCGCTGGGTATGTACACGACCTGCACGTTTCAGTTGGCCAAGTCTACAGGACTGGACTTTCTGTACACGATCCCCCGTTATTTCGCCTACGTTGCACTGCTGGCCTGGTCACTCGCCTTCGCTGGGCTCATTCGCCGGCTCGCAAGTACGCTCGTTGGGGTAAGATCCGCTTCATCGGCACGAATCTAACGCATCCGACGCCGGCGCCGCGCCCCACGCGCCCACCGCTGGCCGGCTGGGTTCGACGCCTTCCACGTGCGTTCACCTCGGACGCTGATCTCTCGTTTGAGCTGTTCGATACGGCGCAGAACCTGATCGGCGAAGCTGTGCCTATCCCTGATATAGATTGACAGCGCATCGTGCCTCAAGTATAATCCTGTCGAACATTTGTTTGATAGCCGGCAAGGACTGAGAGCCATTTGGTACTTTGTCAATCAGAGCCTTGCACAAAAAGCAAGAATTTCGGGTCCGGTAAGGGACATGCAAACAACTAAATCCCCCACCTGCTCTTGCTGGATCGTCAGATCCAGCAAGAGCAGGTGGGGGAACTATTTCTTTGCAACTCCCTAAGCAAACCCAACTGTTCGGCGGCTCTTTGGGCTCGGTCGGAGACCTTCGCCCAACGGAGAATTTTGGTTCTGGCTTGTCCAGGTTAGGAAGAGCGAGTCAACTGATGCCGGATTTTATCTCTAAACTCGCGGTCCGCATCGATGAGCGACGCGACAGTCTCTCTCAAACGCTGAGTGCCGATGCTTGGGCGGAGGAAGCGACCCTTCGCAAGCTTATGGCACGTCACTGGCACCCCCTCCCAGAGGATCTAGAGATTGGTTCCGGAACCGGCGGGCCGGCTTTCGCCGTCGACGGCTCCATCCGCCGGCTGAACCTGGCCAACGGTGCTGTGCTCTTCACCGCTCAAGCATTGCTCATGGGCGAAGGCCGTACAGAGACAGATATCGACGTCGAGATTATCCGCGGCACTGTCCGATCCGGCAGCCTGGAGCGCTTCGCCGATCTGTTCCTGCAGCGGCTTGAAGTCGGGCTGGCGCGCGACTACGTTGAGGGGGTCCCCGAGGGAAGCGTCATCTTCTTGGATGGCGCGCTGTACGGCCAGCTTCCGCAACTTTACCCGCTTATCATTGAAGGCATCGAAGACCCGCTGGTCCGCGAGCGTATCGAGCAATATCCCCAGGAAATCATCCAAGCGTATCTCGATCTGTTTACAGCGTGCGAGCAGGGTGGCCACTTCCTGATCTCCGTCGCCAAGACCAGCCGCGAGGCCACGCATTCCCAAATCTGGGCCAATCACGAGGGGCTAGGCCCATTGCCCCTCGACGTGCCTGACAGCGAGATGATCTACCGCTGGACTGGGGACGAGGCCGGCTACTCCACGCCCGTTATCTTGGGCAAACGAGGGTTTACGAGTGGTAGCCGCCAACTCATCGAGCAGGGGCAACTCGGCGATGCACCAGCCATCGTCTCTTTCTTCGTCCGACTGAGGCCTTACGATGACGCCGTTCGCGTCGATCTGCCGGCATTCTGCATAGACGATGAGCGCCGGCTGCCAGGGGTAGAGGCCGAGAGGGTGGCCCAGGATACGCCGGCGCTGCGCGGTATCCTCCAGATTCTGGCCGACGACTACGGCGGGCCGGAAGTCTACAACGCCTTGCTCTACGCCGTCGACCGCGAGGTGCGGCTGGGGCGCCGTACGATGAACGACGTTTACCTAAACCTGATTCGGCGTCAATTGGGCGGTCTCGAGATTCGGCCGGACCGGAGTGATCGCCGGTTCTGATTGAGGGATGACCATGCCAGCGCTTCGCGTAGGTGGGACACCACCCTGAATCACGAATGAAAATCGTACGTCTTGCGTGTTTCGTCCTGACGTCGACCATTCGCACTCACTGTTTACTGTACGCTGTATGCTCATACGTAATACACCCCAAGCTGAGGGGCGATCACCAGTCCCCCACGGACGGAAAGAAACACAGACAGAAGCAAAAAAGTTAAACATCCGTGTTTCCTTCTGTCCGTGGGGACGTTTCCGGCCGTCTGCTCGCCATCCACGGATGAATCTTGCGATGACCTGTTACGCGTAAGTTTACTGATCACTGGTGTTTTCACAGGGGACAAGAATGAAACTGGAACACGTGGCACTGAACGTCGAAGACCCAGCCGGCATGGCCGAGTGGTACACTCAGCATCTGGGGATGCGCGTCGTCTTCGCTAGCGACGCTCCGCCCCACATCCGCTTTCTGGCCGACGAGGCCGGCAGCATGATCGAGCTGTATCACAACGCGGAGGCCGAGCTCCCAGACTACGCCGGCATCAACCGCTTCAACCTGCACCTCGCCTTCGCCGTCGACGACATCGCGGCCAGTCGGGATGCGTTGGTTGCTGCCGGCGCCACCACTGAGGGCGAGATCGTCGATCTGGGCGTCGGTGAGGTGCTCTTCCTGCGCGATCCGTGGAGCGTCCCGATTCAGTTGGTCAAGCGGGCCAAGCCCCTTGTCTAGCGCAGAGAGCGGGTGACGATGCCTTTCCAATTCCGAAAACTGGACATCGCCGGCGTGATCCTGGTTGAACCGCAGCGGTTTCGGGATGAGCGCGGCTTCTTCATGGAGACCTATAAGCGGTCCGAGTTCGAAGCTAACGGCATCCCGGGGCCCTTCGTGCAGGACAACCACGCCCACTCTGTGCGTGGCGTTCTGCGCGGCCTGCACTACCAGAAACACCCACAAGCTCAAGGAAAATTGTTGCAAGCCGTGCGGGGCGAGGTTTTCGACGTGGCGGTCGATATGCGCCGAGGCTCACCGGCCTACGGCCAGTGGGTGGGGGTGGTCCTGTCGGCGGAAAACGGGCGGATGCTGTACGTGCCGGCCGGCTTCGCCCACGGCTACTGCATCCTCAGCGAACAGGCCGACCTGACGTACAAAGCCACGGCCGAATACGCGCCGGAGCTGGAGCGAGGCATCGTCTGGAGCGACCCCGCCATCGGCATCGAATGGCCCGTCGCGGATCCGATCCTCTCACCGAAGGATCAGCAACTGCCGCTGTTAGCAGACGCCGACAACAACTTCGTGTTCGATGCGGATGAGACGATCGATCTGAAAGGAAAAACCGTTCTACCAGGTATGATCAATGCTCATGCCCATCTCTATTCATC
>JAANWY010000218.1 GCA_018263655.1 Anaerolineales bacterium
CCGGCCTGTCGAGGAGTAAGTCCGGCTGGACGTCACGCTGACTGGCAGAGCCGGCCAGGGGATGGAGAATGGAAGTTGGAGAATGGAGATTGGAAGATGGAAAATGGAAAGCGGCGTCATGCACAGGAGCCAATGTTTTGGCAAAAAAACCTGGTTTCTTCTCTCGCAGGGATAGCGGCTCCTCCGACTCACTCTCCTCGACGCGGTAGATCTTGACCGCTGGATTCTCGTAGACCTGCTTGAGCGCCCCCGTTTCAGCCATGCGTTCGAACTTGGCCAGACCGTTCGGATCGTAGTAGGCTCGCTCCAGCGGTCCGACGTAGACATAGGAGACGTCGTACGTCCGCATCAACTCCAGAGCGCGCTGCGGATCCGGCGTGTTGAACATCGTCTTGACGTCCTCGACACGCCCATCCACCACACTGCCGGGCAGGACCGATCGCTGCTGCTGCTGGTGCCAGCGCCAACCGATTACGGTCGGTAGACCCGTGTAGATGGACACGCGCGAGCCCCAGCGGTACTCTACCGTCTGACCTTCCAGGACAACGGGTGTCCCCCGGACGTTCTCCTGCATCCAGCGGATGGCTTGCCGGTCGTACTCGAGCTGTAGATTCTGACCTTCATCGTGGAACTCAGCCGTCCGCATGAAGCCGGCGCCGTTCAGCCCTGGCCCCAGCGATGGGTCAAACCGGTCCTCGATCTTCGCCGGCGTCGCGAGCAGCGGATACGACAGCGCGCAGACGAACAACACACCGAAGGCCCCCGCCCAGACCTGCCGCAGGTTCGGCGCCCAGCGGCGGATACGGGGTATCAACCACGTCAGGCTCGCCGCCGCAGCCACCCCCCACAGCACCCACACCTGGATGTAGAACTTGAAGACGGTGTTCATACGCCCGATGTCGCCCTTGAGGACGATGAACTCGACGGTGAGGGTCAACAGCATGCCCAGCAGGAATAATAGACCCAGTAACCGGCGCCTCGGGCTAACGTCCGACCGCAGTGCGAGGACGGCGGCCGGCACAGCGAGCACTACGCCCAGTGCCGGCACCCGCAGGCGAAGATACAGCAGCCCGAGGAGTGCCACTGCCAGCGCAAGCGCCCCGTACTGCACGAGCAACGACACCGGATCGTTACCCGACCACAGTTCGCTCCCCCTCCGGCGCCACCAGTCGAGCATCTCGACGGCCAAGAAGGTGCTAAGGATGAAGAGGAAGAAGCCGTGAATGGTGAGATAGTCACCGAGCGTGGCGCGCTCGCCGTGCCAAAGCTGTGCGCTGGTGTAAGCCGTGGCGTAGTTCTGAATGTAGGGCCAGAAAAACAAGGCGCTGAGCACCACCACGACACCGAAGCGCCAGCCGGCCTCCCACACCGCCCTCAGATCGATTCGGCCCCGGCGCCAGCCTTCGCGAATNCCGAGGGCGCCGGCGGCCACCACGAGATACGTCGGGTAGTCCCACGTGTTGATGGCCCGCAGGGAGCCAATGATGAAGGCCCACAGCGCAAGCTGACCGATCTCCAACCAGTCAATCCGGGCCAGCAACGCCGGCGGTCCATCTAGCGAGATACCTAACTCGTCCAGGCTGCGGGGCCGTGTCGTGTTCCGCATGAACTGCACGGCCATAGCCAACGCTAGCAGTGTGATGGGCAGCGCGATCATGTGCGCGTGGAGATCGGCGTAGACGAAGGTGAAGAAGGGGAACTCGTTGATCTCGCCGTTGGGCATCACGCGCGACGCGTTCCAGAACCACCAGTCGTTGGGGATCCCGAGGGATCGGTCCTCCAACAGCATCTGCAAGAAACCCTGCAAGGCCCCCACCAGCGTCGCCAGCCCCGGAATCGTGCTGCGCAACCCCGATCCACTGATGTTCTTCAACCCATTGAGAAGAACTTGGACTTCTTCCAGATTCCCGAGGACCGTGACGAATAAACCGCCCAGGATTCCCAGAACGATCGCGCGGCCACTCACTGGACGCCGTGTTGCGTGCTGCGTGCTGCGTGCTGCAGGATCAGAATCCGAAATTGACGAGGTCAAATTGTACACGACCGCAAAGGCTCCAACGAAGGTCAATCCAAACAAGGTCGGCACGGCCAAGTTGTAGGCGGTGGCCGGCACGATGCCCAACAGCTTGATGAGCGTGCCGACGATGACGAAGCCGAAGTAATAGTAGTTGATGTAGCCGCCGGCGAACCAGGGGTCGTAGGGCGGGAACGACCGGCTCTTGATCACAGCGTTGAGATAGGCGAAGTCCATCGGCTTCTCGCCGCCGCGGGCCGGATGCCATAGATCGGGGTTGCCCATGCGGACCAGGAGAAAAGCGGAAAAGGCAAAAAGGAATAAAGCTTCGCCGATGAGAAGTAGCCGGCGGTTCTCTCGCACGAAGCGTGCGATGGACTCGCGGTTCCGCCAGGCGATGAGGGCTGAGAGGCCGGCCAGCGCCAGCAGACACAGCGCGATGCTCCAACGCGCGTAGGGGAGCGGCGTCAGGCTGCTGAGGAACCAGACCAGCCACGCCAGGAGAAGCAGGCCCAATGCCTTACTCGAGATGTAGCCTCGGTCAGCCAGCCGGCTGAAGGCCACAAATCCCAGCGGAAAAACGGCCAACCCGATGATTTCCACAGCCAGAAGCCAGACCAGCACTGTCAGCGGTACGTTCTCGTTGATGATGTTGTCCCGGTCGAAGATGGCGGACCAGGTGCCGGCCTCCCGCTGGCGAGCCCACCGGGCTTCGGGCAATTCCAGTGAGGCAGCCTCCGTGGTTTTAGCTTTCAACTCGATGGGCTTACGGAATATGAACGGCCCTTCGGCCTCGTCGGCCAGCACCTCGCGCACCCTGGCCCGCGAGAACGCGTCCGTCTTGCGAAACACCCACACCTTCGGGTGATCGTAGACGGTGAAGGCCTCCTCGGCACGCTGATCGGGGATCTCAATCGGTCCGAGGCTGGGATACGAAGTGAACGTCTTCGCCAACTCGAAGCCCAACTGCTCATCGAACAGCAACCGGTAGTACTCGGTCGTGATGGGGTAACGCATCGGCAGACGCGGGATGGAGCCGTACAGCCGGTTGCTGGTCAGCATGATGAAGTCGGCCGCGTCCAGCCAATTGATCAACCGGTCGAGCTTCTCCGCATCGTCGTTGTCATAGTGCTTCATATCGAAGCCCATGTACATCCCGAAGCCATCTTTGCCGTCGAGGCGCAGCGGTATGCCATCGTCCCAGTGCTCGTTGGCGATAACGGTGCTCCAGGCCTGCACCGGCGCCCCATCGACGGCTCGCGTGATCAGGAAATACTCGCGGTCTGCTTCGAGCTCGGCCGGCGGCAGTTCGACCGCGTACACCTCGCCATGCGGATCGTCCGTCTCCTCCATGTGAGCCGTGACCTCACCCTGCGCCAGCACCTGCTGACCGCCCGGGTCTTCGGCAACCGTCACCTGGAAAGTCTCCGGGGCCGGATCTCCGACAGGGTCGATCAGGTAGTTCATCGCAACCGACTGAATTGTCCCTGGCCGCGAAAGGCGGAAGGAGGAGACGTTGGGGCCACTGCCGTGTTTGTAGACAACGCCGGTGCGGTCGGTATCCGGCACGTAACCCAGACGCAGTCGCTCGGTTTCGGGACCGTGAGGCGTCTGGTAGGCAACTGTGCCCACCTCCCGGCCCGCGATCTTGACCGCCCCGCCGCCGGCAACACGCACAAACACGTAGTGACGTCTGTCGGCCTGCACCGGCACGCCGGCAAATTCGAAAATCTGAGGGCCAGCCGCCTGTTCCAGGTTGACTTGCAGCTCTCGAGTGGCAAGCACAGCCTGACCTGTCGGATCAGTTGTCAACGACACTTCGACAACTTCCGGCGCTGCGTCGTTCTCCACGTCCTGGATTTCGTTGAACGTGACCGTCCCCAGATTGCCGTCGGCCACGGGGGCAAAACTCGTGCGATAGGGGATCCCCCCCGGCTGGACGGTGAAGCCGTTGCCGGCGTGCACCGACCGGTCCAGATACACCGGCACCTGCGTCTGTGCCGGCGCGCCATCCGCAGTTTCGTAGTGCACCGTCGCCGCACTCGGCACGTGATCGTATATCCAGCGCGACGCCGCAACGCGGCTCACCGGCCGCGTGTAGATGCGGGTGAAGGCGAAGGCCCGGGTGTAGGTGCCGGCTAGCACCAAGACTGCAAGGGCGCCAGGAAGCCAGGGAGACAAGGAGAGGGGGAGAGGGGGAGAGGGGGAGAATCTTCTTGTCCCTTTGCCCCCTTGCTCCCCTGCTCTTGCTTGATCCCAGAGCCAAACGAGGAGAAACGCCGCCAGCATGGCCAGGGTGGGGTAAATCTGCAGGAAGTAGCGCATCGTCTTGGTAAACTGCTGGCCCTGGTAGCCGAACAGGATCAGCACCCAGGCGACGGGCAGAGCGTGCTGCCATTGGCGACGGCGAACGAGCTGCCAGCTGGCCACGAGCCAGCCGATCCACGCCACGACGCCCAAGGGCACACCCAACCCCCACACCACCATGTGCCACAGAGGGAAGACGTAAGCCGGCCGATCGGTCCACTGATGGCTAGGCGGCATGTCGACTTCGCCCGAGGCCTGCGCGCTGATCTCGCGCATGTTGTGGAGCCACGCATCGTTGAGACCGACATCGAAGAATCCGGGCCCCTCGAACGCGTAGGGTTGGAATACGCGGAAGGCGACGAGCGAGACGATGCCGGCCAGCACAAGTTGTAGGATCGCGCGTTCGATGGTCTTTGACCGATGGCCGGGGTTCTGAACGTCAGCGAGCTCTCGCCGGACGTGGAGGCCGGCAGCTACCACCGCCAGCGGCCCCAGCAACACCAGGTTGATGCGGCTCGCCACCGACATGCCAATGGCCACCCCCATCAGCAAATACTGCCACAGCTTGCCTTCCTGCGCGACCAGGACAGCGCCGAGGAACGCCAGTGTCGCGAAGGTGGCCGAGAAGCTGTCGACGGTCATGAAATGGGACTGCTGGATCTGAAGCACCGCCGCGGCGCTCAGCGCCGACGCCACCAGGGCCACCCGTACATCGTACAGCCGGCGGGCGATGAAGAACAGCAAGAGCACCGTCAGCAGGTCAAAGGCGCCCGAAAGCGCCCGTCCCACCAGGTAGATCTCACCGTACGTGGTCTGGTCCAGGTATTCGCCCACCAGCCGGATGATGAAGATGGGCAGCGTGCCGTACACGAAGAAGCCCCAACCCGTGTTGTGCGGATTGTAGCGGGAGTTAGCCGTGTCGAAGTACGCCCTGATTGAGTTGGGGCGCTCCAGCGAGGAGATCACCATGGTGAGGAAGCGCTCGTCCGGGTGCAGGTGCTGATCCTCGTCCCAGTCCAGGCCGGTGAAGCGGAAGTAGGCGCCGGCGGCGAGGATCAAGATGAGGAGGGCGCCGGCCAGCACGCGCGCCCATGGGAACGCCTCGAGGCGAGACCTCTCGGCCGGCTGGACCTCAACGATCTCTGGTGTAATTTCCACTCTTCACCCTCGCCTATGAAACCCCAAAAATCTCGTCGACAGCCACCTCAAACTCAGGCAGAAGGGCCGACCTGACCGACTGGCCGCGCCCGAATTGCCCTTTATGCATCCCCACACCGGCAAATGATAACCCAAGCCGGCGCGCCTGTGCAAGTCGACGCGTTCATTCTTCTGAAGTCTGCTCATCATCGGTAACGTCGGCGCCGGCATCGAGTTCTCCGTCCGCGCTAGGGAATATACCAGAAACTCTGTCACATCCCTGAGTATCCGCCAAGCGATCTGCCATAGGTTGCTCTGGGTCGTTCTACTCATCCTCTGCCTGCCAAATCTATCAGCGGTTTTGGGCCCTCACCAGTAGCCACACTCGAAGCTCTACTCGCCCCGATTTGGCATTTTACCGTCCTGCGTCAGTGCGCGTGTCCGGAAGGCGGCGTCCTAACCGTCGGTGATCGCGCGATGCTCAATAGTCGCTTGGCCATCGTCTACGACGGCCAGTCTGGCCTGT
>JAANWY010000219.1 GCA_018263655.1 Anaerolineales bacterium
ATTGCTGCCACATTGGGCATGACCCATTCGGCCATATCGCATCAGTTGCGCACCTTGCGTGAGCTGCGGCTGGTCAAGTTTCGACGTGAAGGCCGGCACCAACAGACTCACCCCGATACGGATGGCTGAGAAACGGAGTCCCATGATGGGCACCTCGCAGTCTCAACAACTATGCGAAATGCTGCCGGCAAAACGCCAAGTTTTCGATCAGGTTCTCACGCACCAAGCGCTCACTCTCCGCCTGCAGCGTACCCGGGTTGAACTCGAGCGCGATGATGCCGGCGTAACCATCGGCTGCCAGTAGCGCCAGGAAACGATCCAGACGCAGGTGCCCATCCTCCACCAGCCGGTGCTCCGACCCGTTGAAATTGCTCAAATGCACGTGGGCCACCGAATCCCCCCACGCCCGGTAGACCGCGACAGGATCGATACCCCACGTGCCAAGGTGCGTGGTATCCAGCGTCAACGGGGAGAAACGCAGAATCTCGTCGATGTCGTTCCAGTGACATGGATTCACACGCCACCCCAAGAACCGTACGGCCGGCATGTTCTCAATCGCGATCGCCACCGTTGTAGACGCCCTGAAGCTCTCGAGTTCGTCCACCAACCAGCGACGGTAGTCGTTCTGATCCGACCACGGGACAGGAATGAACAGCCGGCGGCCACGTCCTTGCAGCACCCACCGCCCAACGCGGTGCGGCAGATGCGCAACCACGACTCGAGCCCCTACGCCTTCCGCCAATTGCACCGACTGCTTGATACGGCCTGGCCCATCATCAGGCCACCCGGCAATGGATAGCGTGAAGGGGCTGTGAACCGCGAGAATCGGGAGATCGTGCCGGCGCATCAATGTACGCAGGTAGCTGACGTGCCGCGCGTCCCACCGACCGTCGACCATGAGCTCGATCCCATCGAAGCCGGCGTCCGCTGCCAAGTCGAACACACGGTCGAGCCCATAAGTGTACAGAGAACCCGTTGAGAGAGTGATCATAGGGCTTCACGTTATGCCACTTATACCGCCGCCACTGGTGCGCCAGATCATCATCTGAAGTAATTGCCTTGACAATGTTAAATTGCCTAGCGTGTTGGGCGAAGATCTCCTGACCGAGGCGAATCGGACTCGGTCAGGAGACTTTCGGCGATCGTAACTACTCAGGCTACTGCCCGGCTACTGCCCGGCTACTGCCCTCACGGCTGAAGAGTCCGGAAAAAAGGGGTCGGTGGGGGGCGGCCGCCCCCCACCGACCCCTTTTTTCCGGACTCTTCTTGTGTAGGCACGAAGTGCCTGAGTAGTCACCAGCGATCAAAGTCAAGGTAGTTGCCATACGAACAACTAGTAGCTGACAAAGCGGAACATATTGGCGTCGCACTCGGGGCAAGTGCCGCGGACCGCCGGCCGGCCATCCTTGGTCGCCGTGGGCTCCGGGTCCTGAATGGGTCGCTTGGCGCGGCAACGGGCACAGTAGCCTCGGAGCGGCTCCGGCCCCTCGAGGGCCTTCCTGGCAAGAGCGACGACATCTTCCGCAGCTCCCTCCGTCGATTCGGCAGCCTCTTCAGCCACAGGTTCTGGAACCGGAACCGCTTCTCCTCCATCACCGCCCCACGGCATATCGGGCAGCGCGATGCGCATCGGCTCTTGACCCGTCTCCACAAGACCGCTCGGCTCAACTTGACTCAGCCGCCACCAGGCAGCCACCCAGCCGGCGGCGAACCCAACTACCATTCCTATAACAAAACGTCGCATTGGGGAAACTCTCCTTGGACGAAAACCTCATCACCCTTACCAGTCCACCTGTCGTCGTTCCTCGACGACCCGCTCATAGACCCCGATGGTCTGCTCGGCCACGTGCGCCCAACTGAACACAGTGTGCAGTTGCTCCAGCGCATTCTCCGACCAGGTTCGAGCCCGCTCGGCGTTGTGTAGGACCCCACACACAGCCGATGCCAGCGAAGCGGCGTCAGCGGGCGCATGCAGCAGTCCGGTTCGACCGTCACCGACTACTTCGGCCAGTCCCCCAACCTTGGCCGCGACAACGGGCGCGCCGGCCGCCATCGCCTCCAGCGCCACAATCCCAAACGGCTCGTACAAGCTGGGAAACACGGCCACATCGGCAACCTGGTAAAGCCGATCGCGATTCTCGTTAGATACGAAACCCAAGAAGCGAACCCGCTCAGACACACCAAGGCGCAACGCCAGGTTTCGCAGCCTATCACGCTCGGGGCCGCGGCCGGCAACCAAGACCCGAGCTTTGGGGAACGCCGTCAGGATCTTCGGTGCCGCCTGGACCAGTGTATGGGCCCCCTTCTCGTGCACGAGCCGGCCAATGTGGAACACAATCTGACCATCGTCCGTTGCAAAGCGCTGCCGAAAGCTTATGAGATCGTCATCGGCGGAGCGACGATAGCGCTCGACATCCACACCATTCGGGATAATGTCCACCTTAACCGGCGGAACCTGCCAGAAATCCCCCAACTGATCAGCCATAAACTGACTGGTCACAATGACCCGCCAGGTCTCGTAGCACAGTTGCCACTCGACATGATCAATAGCCACCGATACGGGACCGCCCACAGTACCGCCGTGGCGGCCCCGCTCCGTTGCGTGAACTGTTGCCACCAACGGCCACTTGTATTCGTGCTTGAAATGAAATGCACTGAGCGCCACCAACCAGTCGTGGGCGTGGATCACGTCGAACGGCCCGTGCTCATCAACCAGTGACTCGGTATAGGCCGTCATGCGACTGTTGGCCTCGTGGGCATCGGTCACAATATCACCCGACTGCCAGGGCGCCAGGTTCACGCGGTGGACGGTGAACCCAGGGCGCACAACCTCGACGGGGTCTGCGCCGTTGAGGCGCGGTGTCACCAGGTGAAGATCGACACCACACTGAGCCAGAGCCGGCGCCAAGGCTTTGACGTGACACCCCATGCCGCCGTTCATGTGAGGCGGATACTCCCACGAAAACAGGAGTACCCGCAGGGCCGACTGTTGTTCAAATTTCCGGGCGCTACTCGAAAATCTATCGTCTGTATTTATCAATGTTCGCGCTGTGCTCCTCCAACGTCCTTGCGAAGACGTGCGATCCGTCGCCAGCTATATCGTTGGCGACGAAGTAATAGTACTCCGTGTCCGCCGGATCCACGGCAGCCTGAAGGGCTGCCAGGCCAGGGTTGCAGATCGGTCCCGGCGGCAGGCCAATGTGAACGTACGTATTGTACGGCGATTCCACTTCCAGATCTTCAAGGTACAGCGGTCGCTTCCACCACTCCCCCGGGCTTGCCTGATAACCGAATGCGTACTGGACCGTTGGATCAGCATTCAGGTGCATGCCGGCCTCGAGGCGGTTGTGAAACACGCCAGAGATCAGCTCTCGCTCATCGGCGATCTGGGCCTCGCGCTCGATGATCGACGCCAGCGTGACCGCTTCGTGGATCGAGAGCCCATGCGCTTCGGCCTGCTGACGCATCTCGTGCGTGAAACGTGCGTCGAATGTCGCCAGCAGCCGATCGATTACGTCAGCCGCTGTGGCACCGGAGTCGAACTCGTAGGTATCGGGAAAGAGATATCCTTCCAGCGATGTCGCACCCTCGGGCCGGCTCTCCGGCTCGAAGCCAGCGCCGGCTTGGACGAGTTCCAGGAACCTGTCCGCGTCAGCCAGCTCTTTCGACGCCAGCCAGTCGGCGATCTGCCCAGCCCGCCAGCCTTCGGGGATTGTCAGGAACACTGTCGGCGGCCGGCCAGTCTGCAGCGTCTCCATGATCTCGATCATGCTCATATTGCGGCGAAGCTGATAGTCGCCGGCCTCGAGCCGGGTATCGACACCGTGCACGCGCAGCAAAGCCTTGAAGAGATTGGCATCGCGGATCAACCCTTCGGCCTCCAGGAGCTGCGCAATCTGCGTCGCCGTCTCACCGGGCAGGATCGTGAATGTCACCGGCGTTGGATCGTCACTCATCGGCGCCTGCGCACCCTCGCCCTGCACCTGCAGGTAGGCGTCTAACAACGAATCCTGGAGACCAGACAAGCCAGGCGCGTTCACCGAGCGCTGCGCCGGCTCCCCGGTGGGCGGGTCCGAGTCAGGGGGCGCGTAGCACTGCCAGGCCAACACCGGCAGGGCGACCACACCGATCAACCCGGCAATCGTCAGTACCATGCGGGCCAATCGCCGGCTCGGGCGCTGCGCCGGCTTCGATCGCCGATTCAACTCACTACTCATCTTCATCATCTTCCATCATGGACTTTCGCACCTGCTGAGCATCCAGATACCCCTGCAAAATCACAGCCGCCGACACGGCATCGATGGTCTTCTTCTGTTCGCGCGCTGACTGACCCCGTTCTGTCAATATACGGGCAGCGGTGACCGTCGACAGGCGCTCATCCCACAGCTCTAGCGGGACCTGGACGGCCGCTTCGATTTGCTTGGCAAAGGCCTCCACAGCCTGCGCCTGGGGTCCAACATCACCGCTCAGGGAACGCGGAAAGCCGACGATGAGCCGCTCCACGTTCTCTTCATCGATCAACGCTCGAATCTGGGCCACGGCCGACTCGTCGGTGTCACGTTGTATAACGCTGTGACTACGCGCAAGGATTCGGAGTGGGTCGCTGACTGCCACGCCGATGCGGCGCTCGCCCACGTCAAGAGCCATGATTCGTTTCATTTTACTCACTTCTCAGGTATCATCTCAATATTTCGGGGGCTATGTAGGTCGAAATGGTATTTCGACCCGACGATTTACCAAATCGTCCTACATGTCCCCCCATATATTGAGAAGACACTTTCTCAGCAACTACGGTTCCGAAATCACAACATCAATTCGCACGGGCAGCCACGGCATCCGTCCCAACCACGCGCGGGAGACATTGACGACGGGCGCTCCCTCGATGGGCAAGCGCTCGCGCAGCAAAGCGGGCACTTCGCCAACCGGCCGGCCACGGACTACATCTTTTACGTCACTTTTTCCGACACGGGCTTGCGCCATTGCAACAGCCTCGACACGGACACGGGCCGCGCCACCCTCATCAGCAGCCATGGACCTGATGTCAAACTCAAAACTGCCGTCCACCAACACTTGTTCCGCCGGCACCTGCCGCCCCAGTCCCGCCGCAGCAAGCTGCCGTACCTGCTCCTCATCGATCGCCAGACCAACCGCCTGCACCGTCAGCTTGATGGAGACCGCCTCGGCGATGGCGCCCACCTCCTCCGAGAACGACTCGTCTGTGACCTGGATTGCGAGGGAGTCGTCGATTAAGCGCTCACTCTCACGAACCTGGGCCTCCAACATCTGCGCAGCTTCTCGACGCATGCGGTCCAACAGCGCACCCCGCACCCGACTGATCTCTTCCTGGGTGACGATACTCACACGCCGGGACGTACCACCCTCCAGCGCGCGCTCGTTCACGACAGCCACCGGCAGCCCCAAGCTTGGATCGAGAACATCAACCGCGTAGACCGGCACGTTACCCCGAGGCCCTGGTTCCACCGCCTTGATCTCCACACGAGCCGTCGTGCCGGCGGGGCCAGGCAACGTCACAGCTCTCCGCGTCCGAAACCGCACCGCAACTTCCGAACTGGCGCTGACAACGCTGCCGGCGGGGATCGTGACTTGCGATTCCCCCTGGTTAATAAAGACGATGGTTCCGTGGGCTGGTTCCCCCGGCACGTCAATCCGCCCGGTGACCGGCTCGCGCACCTGGCGGTCCAGCGTCACCGCCAGCCGGCGGGCCGGAATCCGGCGCGCGGCCACATCCACCGCCGTCAAATCGGGATCGGCCACAACCTCTAATGTCGTCTCTAGGGGAACCGTCGCCGGGGTCACGGTGATGGTGGCAGCAGGTGGGATCAAGATCGCCAAAGCAAGTCCGAGAGTCAAGAGGAGCACGGTTGACGCGACGAGGGAAAGGGGAGAATGGAGAATGGAAGGGGGAAAATGGAAAGTGGAAAGCGGAAAG
>JAANWY010000022.1 GCA_018263655.1 Anaerolineales bacterium
GCCGCACCCCCTTCGATGAACTCAGGACGTCGCTTCGATACGACCTCGGCTTCGCCTCGGTCTACTCAGGCGGCGTCCTGAGCCTGTCGAAGGGATGCTCCATGGGTTGCCCCCTGAACGCTTACGTCTACCATAGACCGTCGGACTTTGTCGGCACTTTGCTGATCCGGTATAATCTCAGCGCGTGCCGGCCAGCGGCGCCGAAAAACCAACCGATACTTGACAACTCGTAACTGTTCAGCTACCCTTGCGAAGGTTTGCCAATCGTTTTTGGGTCGAGGTGCCCCTCGCCAGTCGAAAATCGGCCTCTTGTCAAGGTTCTTCCTAACCTTCGCAAGGGTAGCTGAACGCTTACGACAACTCTTCCACGCAGTTTTCGTAGAGAATAGTAGGAGACGAACAAGCAACAGTTGAAAGTGAGTGTGAGATGCGACGCTGGATTCTGACAGCAATTCTGGGTTTTCTGGTTGTTGCGATGCCGGCCCTGGCGCAACAGAAAGTCTACGATATCTCAAACTACGACGTCGATGTAGTGCTGCGCACCGACGGCTCGTACCGCGTGACGGAGCACATCACGTTCGACTTCCAGCAAGGTGCTTTTACCTTCGCCACGCGAAACATCCCGCTGACGCACATTGACAGCATCGAAGATATCAGCGTACACAGCGATGACGTGCGACTGCGGAACGTCACGCGCGACGTCCGGAGTGGCGAGCACATCATCCGCTGGGAGTTCCCCGAGCGCACTGGCCCAACCACCTTCACGCTGTCCTACGCGGCCCACGGTGCGCTATTCGCAGCGGACGGGCTCAACAAGATCGATTGGGATGCCGTTGGCACGGGCTGGTCGGTGCCGGTGCACGACGTGGACGTACGGGTCGTGGTGCCAGCCGCCTTCGATCTGATCACCAGCGACATTCGAATTCAGCCCCGCGACGAGGGCCGGCTGACCGAGACATCCGAAGGCTGGGTGGCCAAGTTCAGCTACCCGCGACTGTCGCCAGGCACCGCGTACCGCGTCATCGTCTCTTTCCCCAGGCAGTTGGCGGGACGCCCGCCTGGATCGGCGCGGAGTGGGAGTGGCATTGAGTGGGAGTTGATCGTGGCCGCCATCACCGCCGGCCTGCTAGGCACCGTCCCTGGCGTCGTCGCCTTCTTCCGCTGGCGCGGCCCCTCGTTTGAGTCTACCAACATCGAGGCGCCCGACCTCCCGCTGCCACGCGCGGCCGTTCTGCTCAACGGCGCAACCTCCGGCGGCCAGCGCGCCTTCCCCGCCGTTGTCTTCGATCTGGCAGCGCGCGGACACCTCACCCTGCGCCGCGTCGAGCACAAGAGGTGGATCTTCAGCCAGAAGAAAATCGAAATCGAGTTCCACGAGGACCCGGCCGACCTGAACGATTTCGAGCAGGACCTGATCGACGAACTGAAGCCGCACGACACGCTGGAGCAGTTTGGGTCGAGGGCCCGCTCGTACCGCAAGGATAAGTTGAACGAAGTCCAGGGCGCGCTGATCGAAGAAGGCTATCTCGTGAAGCACCGCTCGCGTTCGACTCGGCTCTTCGGGGCCGGTTTCCTCTTCGACGCGGTAGCCATCCTGCTTGGCGTCGTGGTCGGTGGCTGGATGTGGGTCGTCGCCGGCCTCCTGTTCGGGCTGAGCATCGGCGCGTTCTTCGCCGGCGCCCGCATGCACACCCCGACCGAGAAAGGCGCTCGCCTCAAGGCAGAGATCGAGGCGTATCTCGACCAGACGCGCGAGAAAATCGAGCGGCTGCGGCAATACGATCCCACCGAGGCGGCGCGCACCTTCATCCGCCAACTGCCGTGGCTCGCGCTGGATAGCGACGTCGACCAGCGCTGGGTCAAGAAGCTGGCCGATGCGCTCAAGGAGGCTCGAGAAGATCTGGAGGCGCCGCCCTGGGCTGAAGATCTGACGGGTGAAACGGTCGAGGCGGCGAGCCAGGCGTACGTGGCCTTCATGCCGTACTATCACGTGACCACGGCAGCAGCCGCAGCCGCGGCACCGTAGAGCGGCGCTGCCGGAGCAGCGGGCGCGGGCGCCGGAGCCGGCGGCGGCGGCGGCGCCGGTGGTGGTGGCGGTGGGGCCGGCTGAGCCCGTCAAACTACAACGTTCGTAGTAGCGACTTCAGTCGCTCGGTGGACGACTGATGAACTTTAAGAAAATAAACGGTATTGGTTTGACCGACCCCGCCGCGAGTTCCAGGCGGCCAAACAGAAGCCGCCTTCCACCCCTCGATAAACTCGGGACGTCGCTCACGGCTACTATTTTCGTCACTCCCCTGCGGGAGTTCAGCGGCTTGAGCTCGGAGAGCGGCGAAATTCGTAGCCCAGAGCGACGTCCTGAGCGGCTCAACGAGTTGAGCATAGTCGAAGGGTGGAGCGCTTTTTGCGGAACTCTGGGCGGGCGTGGTTCGCAGCGAAGTACCCCGATTAATTCTTTAATCTTCATAAGTCGTCACTACGAACCAACGAACAGTTGAGCGGACACAAGCAGACACTCACTATGCGCATCGTAATGGTCGGCCCCTTCGGGCTAAGAGGCAAGGGCACGATGAGCGCGCGGGCCCTCCCCCTGGCCCGTGCGCTCGTTAAGCGAGGGCACGAGACCACCCTGTTAATACCTCCGTGGGATTCCCCCGAGGACGCCGGCCGCCGCTGGACGGATGCCGGCGTGAACGTCATCAACATCCACCTCCCTCCAGCGATTCCCGTTCTCAACCACCTTTTGATCACGCGCCGGCTGGTCGAGCAGGCGCTGAAGCTACAGCCCGACGTGGTCCACGCCTTCAAGCCGAAAGCCTACGCCGGCCTGACGGCCGGCGCTCTGTGGTGGTTGCGCCGGCTTGGCCTGACGGCCGGCGCTCTGTGGTGGTTGCGCCGGCTTGGCCTGACGGCCGGCGCTCTGTGGTGGCTGCGCCGGCTCGGCCAGACGGACATCCGGCTGGTGATCGACACCGACGACTGGGAGGGTCCTGGGGGCTGGAACGAGATCGGAGGCTACACGCCGGCTCAGCGGTCGTTCTTCACCTGGCAGGAACGCTGGGGGCTGACGCACTGCGACGCTGTCACGGTAGCCAGCCGCGCACTCCAGACCCTAGTCTGGGGGCTCGGAGTTGAGCCTGAGCGCGTGTTCTACGCGCCCAACGGCGCCGAGAAGGCCGAAGTCTGGCCCTCCGATGAAGCCAGAACCAGCCCTGAGCCCACCGATGCAGGAGCGCGAACCGGTGACACGGTGCTGCTCTACACGCGCTTTGTAGAATTCGAGGCAGAACGGCTAGTGGCGATCTGGCAACGGGTGGTAGAAGCGGTGCCGACTGCGCGGCTGGTCGTTGCCGGCCAGGGTCTGCGCGGCGAAGAGCGCAGTTTGACCAGACTGGCGGAAGGGGCTAACATAGAGGGGTCGATTGTGTGCCTCGGTTGGCCCGGACGAGCCGCTATGCCCGGCGTGTTCGCCGCAGCCAACGTGGCCATCATGCCCTTCGATGATACGCTGGTGAACCGTACGAAGTGCACGATGAAGTTGGTGGAGCTGATGGCCGCCGGCTTGCCCGTAGTCACCGAAGCCGTGGGGCAGAACCGAGCCTACATCGAGGCCGGCATCTCGGGGGTGTTGGTTGAGCCCGGTGATGTGGACGCCTTCGCCAGAGCCGTGATCGCGCTGCTGCGCAATCCCGACGAGGGCCACCGGCTGGGCGCTGCCGCAAGATGCCGCATTGCCGAACACTTCACCTGGGAGCGTCTGGTGGTAAGGATCGAAGAAGCTTACGCTTATGCTGCTGGAGTAGTATTATGAAGAACCGCAAACTTCTTGTTGCCTGGGGACCCGTGGCCGTCTGGATGGGGGTGATATTCTGGCTCTCCTCGCGCTCTACGCTGCCGAAGCTCCCTGGTCTCGTGCCCGACCAACTCGCCAAGAAGGGCGGTCACGTGGTGGAATACGCCATCTTGGCCGGCCTCCTCTGGCGCGCCCTCCGACACACAACGCAAACCCGGTATCCAGCAATCTCAGCCTTCGGCCTGACCGTTCTGTACGCGACTAGTGATGAATGGCACCAGACCTTCGTCCCAGGCCGCAACGGCCAGCTCCTGGATGTTCTCATCGACAGCGGTGGCACAATGCTTAGCCTGACCATCCTCGAATGGTGGCGTCGCAGTAGATCGGGCGCCGGGAGTGCACGCCAGCCGGCGCCCGATCAAGCGACTCGCCCCGTCGACGTGAGAGACCCGGAAAACACCGACGGAGCGTAGCGCTCACTCGCCCGGTATGATGACCCACAGCAAGATGTAGGGGATGACGCCTGGCAAGCCACCCGGCATGGACAGAATCAAAAAGACAATCCGAAAGATCCACGGGCTGAGTCCGAAGAACTCTCCCAATCCACCACAGACGCCGGCCAACAGGCGATCACTCCTCGAACGGCGCAGTTTGTGCTCGCCTTCTCCCATCACCACGACTCCACTCGTCCCATAACATAATCCTTCAAACGTGTCTTCTCAATATATGGGGGGACATGTAGGACGATTTGGTAAATCGTCGGGTCGAAATACCATTTCGACCTACATAGCCCCGAAATATCGAGATGATACCTTCAAACGCACTTCGCTTCTAACTTATTCTACGCAACCCCACGCGCAGGGTTTCGCAGGGAGATCGGCCAAGCACGACGGCTCTTTGGGACCTCGCGTGGGGTTTCTCGCTCAAAGGGGACGACGCCCGTCGGCACGACGGACGTCCCCGTATGTGGGCCGTGGACTGTCGTCCACGGCGCGCGTCACGCAAAATCCCGAAAGAGCCAGCACGACGAGATGGCGCGTAAGACCAGCCGAAGTTATCGCATCCAAGGTCGTGTCGAGGCAGCGCTCGCCGATGGACCGCGGTCGGACGGCCTTTGTAGTAGGCCACCTTCGAGTTTCCGGTAGAGCGCACCGTAGTTTTTCGAGGAGGTCACATCCGTATGACAGAATCACGCACGAGAACACGGCGCCGGCAACAGACCGAAGATACCCACACCATCACCGTCAATGCGAACTGGCTGTTGGTCGGTCTCGTCGTGATCATCGCGCTGGCCGGTGTCGGGTTTGCCGGCTGGTATGTGGCACAGAGCGACAGCCAGACAACAACCGCCTCCACCGCTCCGCAGTCAGGCCAGTTCACAGCATTCCAGGAGCAGAGCCCGTCCCAAGACACGTCGACGACGCAGGCCGTTGAAGAGCAACCCGCAACCCAGAACCACTCGGCGGATTCACAGTTTCTCGGTCCCGAGACCGACGTCGAAGGTCTTGGCAACGCTGAAGCCGGCAGCCTGGGAGAGCCGGCGCTGGTTTGGTTCCACGCCGACTGGTGCCACGTCTGCCAGTCGATCAAGCCTACCGTCGCCCAAATGGAAAAGAAGTGGGACGGCAAGGTCGATTTGGTTCGTCTGAACGTGGACCATCCGGAAGCCCGCGAGGCGGTGCGAAAGTACGGCGTGCGCGGTACACCAACCTTCCTCTTCATCACACGATCGGGCAAGATCATGGATACCACGGTTGGCTGGCCGGGCCAAGGGCGCGTCGAGCAAGCCATGACCGAGATGCTGACGCTGAACTGATTGCGATAGACGCCGTCTCGCCCTGACTTACTCCATGCTTGGAGGCGCCAACAGC
>JAANWY010000220.1 GCA_018263655.1 Anaerolineales bacterium
CAGCCCCACCGCCAGGAGGTGCCACAGATTGCCGAGTTCGGTCTCTCCTGTGTGGAGTTCAGCCCCGATCAGCGTGGTGAAGTCCGCTGTCTGGAACGGGCGTGTGTCCGCCAGGGGCCAGTCGATGACTTCCATGAAGTGATCAGTGATAGCGAGGAAGTCGTAGCCGGCTTCGCGATAGATTTGGCAGACGCGATCCGGCGGCAGTCGCCCGTCGGAAAGGGTTGAATGGGTGTGTAGATTGCCGCGCCAGAAGCGCCCTGGTTGGTCGAATGGGAGGTGTTTCACGGTCTGTGTTCTCAGTTTCTCCTACGCATCACGCGCAACTGGCAGCACTTCCTCGCCGAGCAAGCGCAGCCCTTCTTCAGACTTCAACCCGTGCGGCGTACCGAACTCAACCCGACTCGCGCCGGCCTCAAATAGCTCGAGGGCGTGCTCAGCCACCTCGCTCGGTGTGCCGGCAAAGGCGAACCGCCGCAACAAATCGTCTGAAATATAGGTCGCGGCGCGTTCGAAGTCGTAGCGGTCTGCGGCGTCCATGATGCGACTCAGCAATTCTTCATCGAGGTCGAGGCTTGGATCCAGCCGCGCGACGATTGGCAGGTACAGCGCCGCTTCACGTCGGGCCAGCTTACGGGCTGCTTCTCCGTCCTGGTCAACGACGGTGACGGCGCCGGCCACGATGCCAATCTCGGTCGAGTCGCGTTCCGTCTGAGCTACGGCGTCTTCCAGGTAAGCTTGGATGTGCGGGATCACATCGGGGTTTGCCGTGCCGCCGATCTTGACTTCGCTCACGTAAGGTACACACGCGCGCATCGTTTTGGGTCCCCAGGTACCCAATAGAAACGGAATGTCGGAGCGGTGGATTCCCCACCGCAGGGAGTCTCCGCCGGCGAGCTGAAAGATTTCACCCTGATAGGGCTCCGTCGATTGCTGCAGTAGATGCCGGATGCACTCTAGCGCTTCGCGGACGGCCGTGATGGGCCGGCTGGGCTCGAGGCCCACGAAATCCAGCCAACTGCCACGCGCCAGCCCGAGGTAAGCGCGCCCCTGGGCGGCTTCGTCGATCAGCGCGATGTGGCCGGCGATGTTGATCGGGTGAGAGGTGAAGGGGTTGACGGCCGCCGGCCCGATGCGCACGCGCGAGGTGTGGCGCGCAATCTCCAGCAGCGGCAGCCAGGCCGGCTGGTACAGCATGTCGTTGTAGACGCTTACGCCATCGAACCCGTATCTTTCGACCTGCGCAGCCAACGGGCCGTACGCGGACAGCGGTTTATCAGTCTGAAATGCAATACTGATGGCACGTTGTGGTGTCACTTGGTTTGGCCTCCGGATTTGTGCACGATGGTGTGTCGCCGAATGGGGGGTGTGAAATTGCTCATGCAGATGCGGCTAGTGCAGCAAGGACTCCACAGCCGGCGAGACACCCAAATAGCCCTTCACCGTCTCCTCGTCGGCCAAGATTTCCTCTGAGGTGCCTTGAAAGGCGATTTCACCCTCGCGCAGAACGTACGCGTAGTCGCACCAGCGGAGGATGCTGCGGGCGTTTTGCTCCACGACGGCCAACGTGATGCCGGCTTCGCACAGCCGGCGCAACAGGCGAAAGACGTCTTTGACCAGCGATGGCGCCAGGCCGGCGCTGGGTTCGTCCAGCAGCATGAGGCGCGGGCGCGCGAGCCAACCGATGGCAATCGCCAACATCTGGCGCTCCCCGCCGCTGAGCTGGCCGGCGCCTTGTTCCTGGCGCTCTTCAAGAATTGGGAACAGCTCGAAGGCGTCGCGCAACGCAGCCTCGGCCTTGGGGCTGTCCAAGTGGCGCACGGCCAACAACAAGTTCTCGCGAATCGTCATCGAACTGAAGATGTTTTCCCGCTGAGGCACATAGGCGATACCGTGTTGACTGATTGATTCGGTGGGCAGCCCGATGAGCGACCGGCTATCCATCTCGATCGAGCCGGCGACAATGTCCGTCATACTGAACACTGACTTGACCAGGGTGCTCTTGCCACTCCCATTCGGCCCGAGGATGGCCACGAATTGCCCCTCGTCGACGGTCAGATTCACATCCCGCAGGACGACGAGCTTCCCGTAGCCGGCAGTGAGCTGCTCGATGGTCAATAAGCTCATTGATCACTCACCAAAATAGATCTCGCGCACCTTGGCATTGGCGGCGATGTCGGCCGGCGGCCCGTGGGCAATGAGGCGTCCCAGGTGCATCACGTACACTTGATCAACGAAGTCGAAGAGCAACCCGAGCCGGTGCTCGACGATGAGGAACGTCAGTCCACGCGTGCGGCGCAAATGTTCGATCTGTTCAAAAATGTTGCGCGCGAGGTTGGGGGCGATGCCGGCCGTCGGTTCGTCCAACAGCAGCATCTTCGGAGCGCTCGTCAGGCTCCGCCCCAGCTCCAGCAACTTCATCTGTCCACCGGAGAGATCGGAGGCGAGACTGTCGAAGTGGGTGTCCAGGTCTAGCCGTTGGAGCGCGCCGGCGGCCACCGTGGCGAAGCGAGCTTCCTGCTTCTCCCATGTGCGGTGTAGCGGCGCGCGGATCGGGTCTTCGCCATCCTGCTCCTTGATCGGCAGGAGGATGTTGTCGAGAACCGTCATGCGGAAGAACAACGACGGGTCTTGAAAGCTGCGTGCCAACCCGAGCTGGAAAATCTCGTCGGCAGACCGATGCACAATGTCCTGCCCGTCGAAGATGATGCGGCCGGCATCGGCGCGCAGAACCCCCGAGGTTACGTTCAGCAGCGTCGATTTGCCGCTGCCGTTGGGACCGATGAGCCCGACGATGTGGCCCTCGGGGACTGCCAGCGAGACGTCGTCGACAGCCCGTAGACTTTCAAATCGCTTGCTGACGTTCTCTATGCGTAGTATAACGTTTCTGCGTGTCATGAAATCAAGGGAGGAAGACCGAATTCATTCGGTGGGCCGGCGTGCGGCTCTTGTCCCAATGCGTTATGAGGCAATCAGGACCTCAGGCGGTTTGGGTAGCACCCGTGGCTTGACAAGGCGCGACTGCGCTGGCGCCAGTTCGCCAATATCCACGTAGACCACAGGCCGGTCAGGATTATCGTCGTTACGCTGATAAGCTTGCACTCTCTCCAAGTTGTGATGACTGAATTCGGGATCATTTGGATCGATTAGTACGATGAGTGCCTCGTCAGGGATGTTGGCTAGAAACTCAGGGTGCGTCATGACGTAGCGGTTGAATTCAGTTAGCAATTTCTCATATTTTATGGTAAAAAGCTCACTCATTGTCATTCATCTCTCAGTCTGACAATAGAGCCGATAACGGTCGCTATCGCTCTTGCCTAAGAGAACAACAAAACTCTTCTCACCCAATGGCCTCTCCGAATCTCATTAATTCTAAGCGCGATTCTATCTGTAGTCCAATTACGTTTGACGTGACTTGGTACCCAACTTGCATGTTTCACCTACATGCAATGCCTCGTGAGCCTTTGTCGTTTGAGGAGGCTCTGGCAGCAATCCCTGCGGACGGAAGCGTAGCATGAGCAGCAGGATAACGCCGAACAGAATGAAGCGGACATAGTTGAACTCTATGTTGGCTCCGAAAGCATCCAGTTGGATAGCGGCGATGGCTGTCACGCGGTCCAGAATGGTTACAATCAGGGCGCCTAGCAGCGCCCCCCGGTTATTGCCCAACCCGCCCAGCACGACCATTACCCAGACGTCAAGGGTGAGGGCGACGACGTAGTCGTTGGCGCTCGCGAATCCGACGTTGGTGACGAATAGCACGCCGGCCACACCGGCAATGGCGGACCCGATGAACATCACCTGGGCGCGGATGCGGGGCACCCGCTTGCCAAGGCTGAGGGCCATGCGGTCGTTCTCCCGTACTGCCTTCAGCAGCCGGCCATAGGGCGAGCGCACCAGCCGTTCGCAATAAACGTAAGCGGCCGCAGCCAAGATCAGTACGAGCCCCGCAAACAGTATCGATGCCTGCGTGGAATCACTCACCCACGCGAAGGGCTGCGCGATCCCCGATAGCCCGTTGTGGGCGCAGATGATGGGCTCGTAGCCGCGAACGATGATGCGCACGATCTCGCTGCCGACCAGCAGGACGAGTGCCAGATACCACTCTCGCTTTAGGCGCAACGCTGGATACGAAGCGAGGTATCCCACGATGCCGCCGAGAAGCGCAGCAACGACGAGCGTGATCGCGAAGTTGAGCAGGCCGACGGCCGGTAACTGGCGCATGATGGCCGTGCGAAGCTGCAAAGCCTCCATAAGTGTGGCGCCGCACGGATTGAGAATTTCTTGCCCCGCAAGCAGAGGCAGCAGGCGGGTGTAGGTCCAGCCGGCCGTATAGGCCCCAATGGACACGAAGAGTGCCTGGCCGAAGTTCGGGATGCCGGCTACGCCGTACTCGAGGTTCAGACTCAGCGCCATCAGCGCCGAGATCCCGAAGAAGGTCGTCAGTGCGATGGCCGTGGCGGTGAAATCGATGTTCATGGACGGCTTTCGCTTTGCCGGATATTGCGTCTGCCAGCCGCGCGCAGGCTTTCCGCGAACTCGGTCAGGCCTTGGGGGCGGAAGAGCAGCACGAGAATGATGATGGTGAAGGGAATGGCTGGTTTGAAGCTGAAGTCGAGACCAAGATAGTGGTTGAGGAGCTGCATTAGGGCGTTTTCAGAGAAGCCGACGACGTAAGCTCCCAGAATTGTGCCGGTGAAACTGGTCATGCCACCGAGGACTGTGGCGGCGAAGACGGACAAGATCGCAAGCCACCCGACCAGCGGGTTGACCCAGGTGTAGATGCCCCACAGAGCGCCGGCTACCCCGGCTAGCCCGCCGGCTAGCACCCAGGTGATATCGTGCACCCGGTCGACCGGGATCCCAATCACTTTAGATAGATCCGGGTTGTCGGCCAAAGCCCGCATCTCACGCCCCAGCCCGGTTCGATTGAGTAACACGCTCAACCCGATGACCAGCCCGATAGTTGTTGGTACGACGACGAAAAAGACGTTGGTCAGGACGAGGTGCTGTCCCTGGTACCACACTTCCAGCGGCATCTGGATTCGCCTATCGAATAATCGATACCGGTCGGCCAGGAGAAAAAGAATGTAGCGGAGAATGAGGCCCAGCGAGAACGATGCAAGAATCAGCGTATACATGGATGGCTTGAGCCTGGTAAGTGGGCGATAGACGGCTCTGTGTGAAACCACGGCCACGACGACAGAGGCAACAAAGGACACAGTCAGAAGTAGGGCGAGATTTGAAGAGATTGAAATCGATGCGATTAAGGCTGCGTAGGCGCCGACGGTGATCAGTTCGGCGTGGGCGAAATTCGGCAATCGAATGACGGCCAATGTGAGCGTCAACCCGATGGCCATGAGGGCGTAGAGGCTGCCGACCTCCAGGGAACGAACTAGCGAGTCGATCAGGAGTTTTGTTGGCAAGAGTGTGTCTCGTCTCCGCTCCAAGTACAACGTAATGGTCTGCGTTCCGTGGATCACTATTATACTCACTCGAGTCGTTCGTCACAAATGATCAAGGAGTGCCTGAGCAGTTACATCAAGGAACTGACTGGTGTTTGCCCATAACTTGGATGTCAAGTTGTTTCACGTGTGAGCTACGCGTACCTCGAACCCCTCGACATGCCCTTCGATGAACTCAGGACGGCGCTCAGGACGTCGCAAGTTCGAGCGTCCAGGAAGCTGAAACTTGTTTCAGGCCTGCCTGTGCGGAGCACGCAGACAGGCCTGCCTGTGCGTGGGCAGACAGGTCTTAGGGGTTCGGCCCTGCCTCTACTTGACAGATGACTTATGGGTAAACACCAGGAACTGATTGTTGTCAAAGTTTGAGGAGTGTAGTACAATATGTGTCCCGCTTGAATGCTGCAATGCAAGCAGCATGACTGTTTGTCAGATTGAGAAGGAGGAGACATAAATGAAACGTCGATTGCGGATTGGGGTTAGTCTACTCACCCTCTCCGTGGTTTTTCTGTTCGTGGGTTGCCAGCCACAGGCGCTTCAAGTCCCAACTGAGGTGCCCGAGGCCGAGCAAACAACTGGAGAAGAAACACAGGCGTCGACAGGGGCGACTGCAAAAGGGCCGGCGTCCCAGCAGCAAGAGTACGTTCTTGGCGTCGCAATGCCCTTCACCGGCCCTCTTGGTTCCTTTGGTACCGGTTTCCGTGAAGGGATCGAGCTGGCCGTCGAGCAAATGAACGGGCAACTGAGTGCAGCCGGCTCGAATACCAGTTTCAGCATGGTCAGTGCAGACACGGAAGGGACACCGGATGGGGCTGCCAAGGCCGTCCAGACGGTCGTGCAGACCAGTGGTACCGAAGTTGTCATTGGGCCACTGACAACGAGTGAAGTTTTAGGAGCTAAGCAATTCGCTGACGAAAACGAAATCGTTCTCGTCGCACCTGCTTCCAGTGGCCTGGCCGGCGCGATTCCGAACGACTTCATCTACCGACCGATGCATCCGCCGGACAGCTTCGCTGGACTGGCGTTCCAGAAGATTGCGGCCGCTCGAGGATATGACAATGTCGTCGTACTCCAAGTCGACGATCCGTTCGGGAATGGCCTCACCAAGATATTCAGGGAGGGGTTCGAGGCGGCCGGCGGCAAAGAAGTCGTTGTGGTGAAGTATGCGCCCGAACCGCCCAGCCTGTCGAGCGAGGTATCGAAGATCAGTTCCGAAGTAGCACGTCTGTCGGACGCCGGCGAGACGGCCGTATTCTGTATCTGCTTCTTGGGCGATGCGCAGAAAGCTCTGCAGAATGCGCAGGTCGATCCGGTCTTGGGAGAGGTGGATTGGTTGGGCATCGAGAATTTGAGAACGGAAGAACTGCTAGCAGATCAAGCTCATGCACAGTTCTTAGCCGACGCAAACTTCACCACTGTCTCTTTTGCCGAAACACAGAACCCGAATACGCAGCCCTTCATCGAAGCCTACACGGCTAGGTTCGGGCACGAGCCTGGCCCATTCACCAACTACGCGTACGATTCTGCCAATATCGCAATGTACGCTATGGTATTCGCTGGCAACAACGGGGCCGGCGTAAAGGAGGTCCTGCCATACATCGCTGCGCACTACATCGGGACACAGGTGCAGACATACCTCGATGAAAATGGCGATCAGGCGATTGCCGACCTGGGCATCTATCAGGTAGCGGAGGATGGCTCTGACTTTATCCAGACTGGCGAGTTTGATGGAGCCACAGGCCAGGTCACATTGTTCAACCAGTAGAGCAAAATACATCACGTCGACCGCAACAGCAGGGGGGCAACACTTACTTGTTGCCCCCCCTGCGATAGTGTCAGAATAGATACGCATGTTATCGCGCTTTACGCCTGATTTGGTTGTAGGCTCAATTGATGAGGTCTCGCTCGATCGAATGGAACAGGAAGGCATCCTTGGGTTTCTGTTCGATTTGGACAACACTTTGCTGGCTCACTACGATGAGGTGATCAGACCGGACGTGGTCGAGTGGTTGGAGATTGCTGCGGAGCGCGGCTTCAAGCTAGCGATGGTGACTAACGCGATTCCCGAGAGGGCGTTGCCGTTGGCTGCCGGCTTGAACATGCCCTGTGTCTACAGGGCGCGCAAGCCGCTGCGGCGCGGGGTGCGTGCCGGCATCCGCGTACTGGATCTGCCACCGGAGCAGGTGGCCATGGTGGGCGATCAGTTGTTCACGGATGTGTGGGCCGGCCGGCGGGTGGGAACATACACCATCTGGGTCCGACCAGAGAATCCAGAGGAGCCCATAACCACAGCGTTCAAGCGACCCTTGGAGTGGATTGTGACGCGGCTGATGGAGTTGCCTTTCGCCTTAGGGAATCTGCCTAACAACGGGAAGTTGTTTCTTGACAGACCCTTAGCCAGCATCACGCTGACACTGCAGCTTCGAGAAGGGGATAGCGCCCAATAATGAATCGAATGGTGACGTGTGAGGTGATCCAATATGACGGTAGAAGCAACGCGTGTCTCCTGGACGCCGCCGGCCCGGGAGGAGGTCGAATATCCCGATTCGAATGGGATGGGTATGCCGGACGGTGACCCCCAGCGCGAGGTGATGTTCCAGGTCGTCAAGGTGCTGGACGAGCGCTACGGGGACGACTCCAATGTGTATGTCACGGGTGACATCTTCGTGTACTACGTGGAAGGTGATCCATCGGCCGTCTTCTCACCCGACGTGATGGTCGTCAAAGGCGTTCCCAAGCGCCAGCGAGACAACTACAAGCTGTGGGAAGAGGGTGGCCAGGTGCCCGACTTTGTCATGGAGATTGCTGCCCGTAACACCTACAAGAATGATCAGGGTCGCAAGAAAGGGCTGTACCGGTTGCTGGGGATTCCGGAGTACGTGATGTTCGATCACACGGGTGGTGAGTATTTCGAGCCGCCGTTGCAGGGCTACCGCCTGATAGAGGATGAATATCACCCTATCGGAGATGGCCGGCACCTGCGGAGCGAGGTGTTGGGAGTGGAGTTTCGGCTGGAAGAGGGGGAGTTGCGCTTATATGATGCAGAGACGGGCGAGTACCTGCCGCCACCCGATGAGGCCCGCCGGCTGGCCGAAGTGCGAGCCGCGGAGGCCGAGGCGCGGGCAAGCGAAGAAGCGGAAGCTCGCCGGGCAGCCGAGGCCCGAGCAGCTGAAATGGAGGCGGAGTTGCAACGCCTGCGCGCACAATCTGGACAGGAATCAGAGTAATGGATACAATCACGATTTTGGCCGGCATTAGCGTCATTCTGTTGGCTATAGAACTCCTGGTGGTGGTGATCGTGGTCGGTGCGGTGATCTACTTCCTGCGACGCGGGATCCAAGCCGGCCGGCGTGAGGCGTCACCCTACGTGCAGCAAGCCGCAGGCTACGTTTACCAGGTTGAAGCAGTGACGAAAGAATACGCCAATCTGATCGTTGGTGCCCAGGTGGAAGCCCTCAGCGCAGTGCACGGTGCGCGTCGGGCCTTCCGCCGGCTGTTTCGGCAAGATTAGGTTCGCGTTGCATGTGGTGATCGAGCGCAGAGCGTGTTACGTGTCCCCTAGCGCCGCAAAAAACAGATCACGCAACACGCAACACGCAACACGCAACACACTGCCAGCAGCGACATGGTCGGTTCTTGTAACCGTTCTCCTCTGGACCATCGTCGCTGTCCTCATCGCCCAAATCCCGCCGGCCCCCGTCACGCTCGGGCCACAGCAGACCGTCCACGCCGCGAACCCCAAGGTGGGTGTACACACGAGGCTGACCGACGAGGTCGAGCCGCGCAAGATCAAACGCACGCTGGAGATGGTGCGCCAGATGGGGGCACCGTGGATCGTCGAGTACTTTCCGTGGGGCTACATCGAGCCGGCCAAGGGCGAGTACGACTGGGAACACGCTGACCTCGTCGTCGATCATGCCAACCGGCAGGGACTGTCCGTCATCGCGCGCGTGGACTTCGTGCCGGCCTGGGCGCGCCTGGAAGACACGACCTTCCGCCACCTCCCGCGCGAGAACTTCGGCGCCTACGGTGACTTCGTCTACGCTTTTGTTGACCATTTCCGCGACCGCATCCACGCCGTCATCATCTGGAACGAGCCCAACTTGAGCTTCGAGTGGGGCTTTCGGCCTGTCGATCCGGAAGCCTACGCCGATTTACTGAAGATTGCGTATCGGCGGGCCAAGGAGGCTGATCCGAACGTGCAGGTGCTGACGGCCGGCCTGGCTCCGACACTGGCGCGCCCTGGCGACCCTCAGGCGATGAGCGACCTCCGCTTCCTGCAAGCCATGTACGATGCCGGCGCAGCCCCGTACTTCGATGCCCTGGCCGCCCACAGCTACGGCTGGAAGTTTCCGCCAGACGACCCGCCAGCGCCGGACAAGGTCAACTTCCGCCGCGTCGAGCTGTTGCACCAGATCATGGTCGAGAACGGCGATGCAGGGAAACCGGTCTACGTCACCGAAGCCGGCTGGAACGATCACCCCCGGTGGACCAAAGCGGTGAGGCCGGCACAACGTGCAGCGTACACTGTACAAGCCTACGACATCGCACGAAGTTGGGATTGGTGCCGCGCGTTGGCCATCTGGGCCTTCCGCCTGCCCTGGCCCACCCACACGTTCCAAGACTACTTCACCCTCGTCGACGTCGACTTCGTCCCCAAACCGATCTATCTCGAAATCCAGGACTACGCGCATGCCGAGTAACCGCCAGGAGCCCGTGCGAACCCGGGTCTCATGTCAGAGAAAACCTTCAACCTTCAACTTTCTAACCTTCGACCTTCCAACCTTCAACCTTCAACCTTCTAACCTTCCAACCTCACACCGGTGGTGGATGCTCGTTCTGGTTGCTCTCGCTATCATCATCTTCGTAGCGTTGTCCCTCGGCGGCATCATCGGCCGGCGGCGCGACGAGACGTGGGCGCGAATTCAGCGCGAGGGAGTGATGCGGGTCGGCCTCGACCCGAGCTTCCCGCCGTTCGAGGTGGACACCGGCGGTCAAATCGTTGGCTACGACGTGGATCTGGCGCGGACGCTGGTGAAGCGGTGGGATGTGGGGGTCCAATTCGTGCCCATTAGCTTCGACGGTCTCATTGATGGCCTGCTGGCTGAGCAGTACGACACGATTATTTCAGCTTTTCCGTACGATGAGCGGCTGACGCAGGACGTGGCGTATTCGGAGTCGTACTTCAACGCCGGCCAGGTGTTGGTCGTCCGCGATGGCGAAGACGCGATTGGTGGCATCGAGGATCTGAGCGGCCGCCGGCTAGCCGTGGAGTGGGGCTCGGGCGGTGACTTGGAGGCGCGTCGGCTGGCGGGGGGGCTCGCGGCACTGGACATCCTGCCGCTCGAAACACCCACTGCGGCGCTGGACGCGGTGCGGGCCGGCCAGGCCGACGCCGCGCTGGTGGATGCCGTGTCGGCTTACGGATACACCGGAGAGCACGAAGGATTGCAGATTGCCGGTGAGCCTCTCACCGATGAGCGCTACATTATTGTTGTGCGTCCCGAGAGCCGCCGTCTGTTGGAGGAGATTGATGCGGCTCTGACTGACTTCCACGAGGCCGGCCTATTTCAGCAACTCCGCAGCAAATGGTTCTGAGTTGCTCCCCGGTGCGTTGCGAATTCTGGGCGTGCAGGTTGCCAGGGCTGTGACATTCCTCTGCGGAATCGATGCGGTTTCCGGATGAGACACCGATTATGCTTAATTGTCGGTTAGCATCCTGAGTAGGTCGAAACGAAGTGGAGATCGTATCGAAGGGTGCGGCTCAAGCAACGCCTCGAGGCAAACCCGCACCCTTCGATACAGCTTTCGCTTCGCTACAGCTTACTCAGGATGCTGGTCAACGAATTAAGCATAATCGGCG